>CAYUME010000005.1:0-18015 GCA_964445475.1 uncultured Planctomycetia bacterium | reverse complement strand
AGGGGGCCCGCTTCCGGGAGCAGGTCAGGAGGGCATCGCGAATGTCGGTGCGCGCCGGCTTTGTTTCAAAAGGCCTCCTGTCCGCGCTGCTTCTGTCGCCCGCGACGGGCATCCCGGCCGCGGCGTCCGCCGCGCCGCCGGTCGAGCTGGCGCGCGAAAAGCGCGCCTTGCTGCCTCTCGTCGTCGGCGTGGCGGCCTCCGATCAAGTCAAAGCCACCGCCAAGGAACTGGCTCAGTACCTGGGCCGGATGAGCGGCGCGGCATTCACGGTCCAGAGCGGCGACGGCAGCCGCGGCCTCGTGCTCGGCCGGCCCGCGGACTTCGCCCAGCTGCCGTTCCCCGTCGAGTTCGAAACCGGCCCCTTCCAGCGCGAAGCCTACCTGATCCGCACGCACGCGCAGGGCCTGTACCTGCTGGGGGCCTCGGACCTGGCCGTCTCGCACGCCGCCTGGGACCTCCTGTACCGCATGGGCTACCGCCAGTTCTTCCCCGGGACGACGTGGGAGATCGTCCCGAAGCCCGGGGACCTGCGCATCGCGCTGGAGGTCCGCGCCAGCCCGGCATTCTATGCGCGGCGCATCTGGTACAATTGGGGATTCTGGGGCTACAACGAGAAGCCGTATCGCGAATGGTGCACGCGCAACCGCGCGGTGAAAGGCTTCGACCTGAACAGCGGCCACGCCTATGAGGCCATCGTCGCCGCGAACAAGGCCGAATTCGACAGGCACCCCGAGTACTTCGCGCAGGTCGGCGGCCAGCGCAGACCCGTCGGCGGCGACTCCAAGTTCTGCATCTCGAATCCGGGCCTGCGCCGGCTCGTCGCCGAGCACGCCGTGCGCACGTTCCGGCAGCATCCCGACGCCGACAGCATCTCGATGGACCCCAGCGACGGCGGGAACTGGTGCGAATGCGAGGCGTGCGTCCGGATGGGCAGCGTCAGCAACCGCGTGCTGACCCTGGCCAACCAGGTGGCCGAGGCGATCAACGGCCTGGGCCTGGGACCGAAGTACGTCGGCCTGTACGCCTACAACCGCCATTCGGCGCCGCCCACCCTCCAGGCGCACCCCCGCGTGATCGTCAGCGCCACCACGGCGTTCATCGGCGGCGGATTCACCTTCGACCAGGTGGTGGAAGGCTGGAAGGCGCAAGGCGCAACGGTCGGCGTCTACGACTACCTGAGCGTCGTCGATTGGGACTGGAATCTGCCGCGCGGCGGAAAGGGCAGCCGCCCGAAGCTCGTCGCCGATTCGCTCGTCCGGTTCCACCGGCAGGGCGCGCGCTTCTACGACGCCGAGTCCGGCGACTGCTGGGGGCCGTGCGGCCTGGGGTACTACGTCGCCAGTCGCGTGCTGTGGGACCTCCACGAAGCCGAGCGCGTGGACGCGCTGATCGAGGATTTCCTGGACAAGGCCTTCGGTCCGGCCCGGGAGCCGATGCGCGCGTTCTACCGGCTGATCTCCGCCGACACCCAGCGCCGGCCGCCCTCCGACCTGCTCGGCCGCATGTACCGTCAGCTCGACGCGGCGCGTCGCGCGACGGAAGACGCCGCGATCCGCGAACGCATCGACCACCTGACCCTCTACACGCGCCACGCCGAGCTGTACTACGCCCTCTCGAACGGCGGCGGAAACCGGGATGACGTCGTCCGGCACGACTACCGCATCCGCAAGACGATGATGGTCCACAGCTACGGCCTGTGGGCGCGGCTGCTCAGCCAGCAGGCCGCGTTGACGCCCGATCACCCGTTGAAGGACGACACGCCGTTCAACCCGGAGGAGATCGCGCGCATCCTGGCGGACGGCATCGCGAAGCACCCGCCGGTGGATCCGGGCTTCGCCGGCGTCGAGTTCAGCCGCACGCTGGTCCCGGCCGCGCCGCTGAAGCTCCCCCCGGTGGCGCCCGGCCGCTTCCCCGACACGCCGCAGGATCACCAGCAGTACTACATTTGGGTGCCCCCCGACGCGGGCCGCGTGGACCTCACGATCACGGTCCAGAAGGTCTGGGCCAACCGGATGCCGAAGATCAGTCTCTACTCGCCGCGGGAGGTCACGCTCGACGCGGTGGCCACGGATGCGAGCTACAAGCCGGACGGCAAGGCCAACGCGATCAGCCTGAAGACGCCGCACGTCGGGCTGCATCGCGTGGAGACCTGGGACGGCGGCGACTACACGCGCATCCAATGGCCCGCCGGGATGCCGGTGACCATCGAGTCCGGCATCGACACGCCCGACGTGACCAGCCATTTCCGCGGCGGATGGACGCTGTACTTCTACGTCCCGAAAGGGACGAACGTGATCGGGGGGTGGGCCTCGCGCATCGCGAACTGGGCGCCGCGCGTCTCGGGCCAGCTGGTGGACGCCGCGGGCCGCGTGGCGTACGACTTCGGCGCGAACGAGGAAGGCTGGTTCAAGGTGCCCGTGCCCGAGGGCCAGGACGGCACGCTCTGGAAGTTCGCGAACAGCCAGGGCCAGCGCCTGTTGATGACCGTCCCGCCGTACCTCGCGCGGAATGCCGAGGAGCTCCTGTTGCCCGCGGACGTGGTAGACGCCGACACCACGCGCTGAAGCCGCATGCGCCGAACTCGGACCCCCGCGCCAGCGGGGAGCCCGACGATCCCCCGTCCGGAGCCGCCGGGCGGCCCCGGGCTCAGGCCAGGATCTCCTTGAGCTCCCACCCCTTGCGGAACCGGGGCTTCACGAACTCGTTGGCCGCAGCGTTGTTGGTGAAGCGCAGGCTCTTCCCGTCCCACATCAGCTTCTGGTTGGGGAACCGCCAGCTGATGGCCCCCAGCAGCAGCCATTCCGCGTAGGGGCCGGCGACGGTGAAGTTGGAGCACGTCGGCTTGCCGTCCTTGACGGACTGGATCCAGCTGCCGGCATGCCCGCCATTCACGCGCTCGAGGACCCGGGGCGGCTTCTGGTAGTCCTTCATGCGCGACACCGGGAGCAGGGTCACGCTTTCGCCCCGGGCGCCGGTGCCCATGTACCCCTTGGTGCCGACGTAGAGGGTGTTGCACCGCTTCATGTCCTCGGGCGTCAGCGGCGCCGGCAGCTTGAACTCCCGGGTCGCGCTGCCCTCATACCAGGTGAGCTTCAGGGGCGGCATCTTGCCCGACGGCACGTGCTTGTTCGGCCGCTCCGGGAACTCGAACCGGCAGGCGTAGCTCGGATAGGTCACCGGGTTCACCCCCTCGACCGAGAAGCACTCGACGCTGGTGGGGCTGCCGAGCTGCAGCCCCCAGTTGGACGGCCCCAGCATGTGGATGCCCCAGTCCCCGATCATCTGGGTTCCGAAGTCCTGGAAGCCGCGCCAGTTGATCGGGTGGATCCCCTCGCCGTACGGCCGTTCCTGGACCCGTCCAAGCCAGAGGTCCCAGTTGAGGAACTCGGGGACGGCCTGCGCCTTGGGCCACTCCTTGATGTTGCGGGCGAAGCCCCCGCCGCTCATCGAGTGCACCTCGGTGATGTCCCCGAGCATGCCGCTCCACATGATCTCGCAGGCCTCGCGCGTCGCCTCGCAGGAGTACCCCTGGTTGCCCATCTGCGTGGCCACCTTGTACTTCTTCGCCGCCAGGGTCAGCAGCCGGGCCTCCCACACGGTCTGGGTCAGCGGCTTCTGGCAGTGTACCGCGAGCCCGCGCTCCATGGCCCAGAGCGACACCGTGGCATGCATGTGGTCCGGGATCGTGACGGTGATCGCGTCCAGGTTCTTCTGCTCCTTGTCGAGCATCTCGCGGAAATCCCGGTACGTCTTGGCGCCCTTGTACTTCTCCGCGGCCTTGTCGAGATGGCGCTGGTCCACGTCGCACAGGGCGTAGATGTTCTGGCTGCTGACGCTGCCGACGTCCCCCCCGCCCTGCATGCCGCCGACCCCCACGCAGCCGATGTTGAGCTTGTCGCCGGCCCCCGGCCGGCCCGGGGCCCCGAGCACGTGATGCGGGATCAGATGGACCGCGGAGACGGCCGCGGCGGAGGACCCCAGGAAATGGCGGCGCGTAAGGCGGCGGTTCTTTTTCACCTTCATAGCTCCTCCTCGTGCATGAGGGTTCCGTCCTGTCCGGCACCCTACCATGTCCGCGAGCGCCGAGCAACCATCCCCCGGACGGGTCCCGGCCCGCCTTGGTGCCGGAGGGACGGGAGACCCGCCCCCCGCACGCTTCACGCTGCAGGGGTCAGAACCCGGCACGACGCCATCGCGGTCACGACCCCGTCCCCAGCTTCGTCAGCCGGATGTTGCGGAAGAGGAACTGTCCGCCGCGCGGGACCTCGGCCTGGAGGCCGATGTAGCCTTTCGGCGACTGGATCCCGTCCACCTCCCAGGCCGGCTTCCCGTTGATCTCGAGGGCCACCGTCGTCCCCTTCGCGGTCACCTTGAAGCCGTTCCACTCGCCCTCTTTGACCAATCCCTTGCTGCTCGCCGCCTTGTTGCCGGGGATGTTCCCCTCCTGGCCGCGGGTCAGGTTCAACTGGTAGTTCCGGGGCCAGGGGGCGTTCTTCGGGATCTCGGTGTACCGGATGTAGACGCCCGAGTCGTAGAACGCGTCGACATTCAGCGCCTTCCACTCCAGCTCCAGGATATAATCTGCGTACGGCTCCTTCGTCTGGACGATGCCGTCCCCCGACTTGAGCAGGATGGCGCCGTCCTTGACCTCCGCCTCGCACTTGAGGACGTCCCAGCCGTCGAGCGTCTTGCCGTCGAACAACGCGACGGACCGGACCTCCGGCACGGGCTCCGCCGACGAACAGCCCGCGAGAACCGACATCCCCCAGACGGCCGCGCACGCGATCGCTGTCCTCATCGCAATCTCCTCCCAGGGGGGCACACTCCGTAAGCGGCAACCGCGCCAACCGGGCCGATTGTAATCTGTTTTCCCCGTTTTGTCTGCCTTGCTTCGTCCCGCCCGGACTCGGGCTTCTTCGCTTCGACGCGCGAACGGCCCTGCTCCGAAGCGGCTTGAATCCCATAGAGGACGGGACCGGCCTCGGCTATAATCGCAGGGGGATTCCCCCCGGCTCCCCCATAGACCCCGCTCCCCGCGTGCAAAGGAGAATCCATGCGCCGGATCCTTTCCGCCGTCCTCGCCGCCGCCTTCCTGACCCTCGTCGCGGCGTACGACCGCCAGCCGGGCTCGGCCGTTCCGCCGGTCGCGCCGAAGGCGCCGCCGGCCGGGGGCACGGCGGTCACCGGCACGGTGCTGGAGACGATGGACTCCGGCGGGTACACCTACCTGAAGCTCAAGACCGCAAGCGGGGAGGTCTGGGCCGCCGTTCCCCAGGCCGCGGTCCAGGTCGGCCAGCGCGTCTCGCTCGGCGGGGTCTCCCCGATGCGCGGGTTCACGAGCAACACGCTCAACCGGACCTTCGACGAGATCCTCTTCGGCACGCTGGCCTCCTCCCCGGGCGCCGCGCCCCCAGGGAAGCCCCACGGCGTCGCTCCCGCCGCGCCGCCCCCCGCCGTCGATCTCACCAAGCCCATCGTCCGGGCGGAGGGCGATGCGGGCCGCACGGTGGCCGAGGTGCACGCGCAGCGGACCGGGCTCAAGGGAAAGACCGTGGCCGTGCGGGGCCGGGTCGTGAAGTTCCTCCCGGGCATCCTGGGGAAGAACTGGCTGCACCTCCAGGACGGGTCCGGGACGGCCCAGGACGGCACGAACGACCTGGTCGTCACGACGGGCGGCACGGCGGCGGTGGGGGACCTCGTCGTGGCGCGAGGCACGCTGGGCGTCGACCGGGATTTCGGCGCCGGGTACGCCTACACCGCGATCCTCGAGGACGCCGCGATCGAAAAGTAGCCCGCCTGCTTCATCCGACGCGCTATTGTGCAGCGAGAAAGGCCCGTGCGCCGCACCGTCCGGATCCCGGGGCAAGGCAGAAGGTGACGGCCACGTTCCAGGCCCACCCGGGCTCCGTGGCGGGCGGCCTCTACGGCTGTCGGATCGTGAAACCCGCGAAGTGACGCTCACCCTGCAGGGGATCGCTTCGCTCCTCCCGGCATGGATCGCTTGGCAACAAACGGCGGGACGCAGGCCCTCCGAAGCCGGATCTCGATGACCGGAGGCGGAAGCCCGGCAAATAGCGCTTGTCGACGGCTTTTCAACCGGCTACCATTGAACGCATCCAGTCCCCGCGTCATCCACCAGGAGTCACGGACACCATGAACAGCCGAATCACGCGTCGGGAGCTCCTCCAGGCCGGTGCGGCGGCATCGGCCTCGGTCCTGGTCTGCTCCGCCACCGCGGCCCGGGCCTATGCGGCCAACGAAAAGATCCGATTCGGGCTGGTCGGCATCGGCGGCATGGGCGGCAAGGGCGTCGGGGTGGCCTCGGGCGAGCAGATCGTGGCCGCGGCCGACGTCGACCTCAAGCACGCCGCCGGATCGGTCAAGAAGATCACCGGCGGATTCCCGGACGCGAAGCTCTACGGCGACTACCGGAAGCTCTTCGACGAGCAGAAGCAGCTCGACGCCGTCTGGGTGGCCACGCCCGACCACCATCACTTCCCGGCGACCGTCCGCGCCCTGGAGGCCGGACATGCCGTCTACTGCGAGAAGCCGCTCTGCCACGACATCTACGAAGTCCGCACGCTCCGCGAACTGGCCAAGGCGAAGAAGGTGGCCACGCAGATGGGCAACCAAGGGCACTCCGGCGAGCACGTCCGGCTGCTGTGCGAGTGGATCTGGCAGGGCTCGCTCGGCGACGTGACCGAGGCCCACGTGCGCCCGCCCTACCAGCAGATGGATTTCGGCTCCCGCGACGCCGGGCAGCCGGCCAAGCCGCCCGAGAGCCTCGACTGGGATCTCTGGCAGGGCATCGTCCAGGAGCGGGAGTTCCGCAGCGGCATCCATCCGGCCACGTGGCGCGGATGGCTCGACTACGGCACGGGCCTGCTGGGCGACTGGTTCTGCCACAACGGCGACGGGGCGGTCTGGGGCCTGAAGCTCCACGAGGCCGACACGTGCGAGGTCGAATGCGAGGGCGAGGAGACCAACGGGACGAACTGGCCGCACGAGGTGCGCGTCTCCTGGTCGTTCCCCAAGCGGGGCGAGATGGCCCCGTGCGTGATGCGCTGGAGCTCGGGGATCTACAACGACTACAGCGCCAGGCCCATGCCGAAGACGGTCGATCCGGAGCGCATCGCCGCGACGGCCAAGCATTCCGGCGCCTACTACGGCACGAAGGGCACGGCGGTCTCGGGCTGGTGGATGAACGAGGCGCGGCTCTTCCCCGAGACGTTCATGAAGGAGGTCGGCCGGCCCAAGGCCGTGCTGCCGCGCGTGAAGGGCGGCCACGAGGCGGACTTCCTCAACGCGGTCCGGACCGGCGGCCGCTCGTCGTCCGATTTCGACTACTCGGCCCGGCTCACGGAGATCATGCTCGTCGGCAACGTGGCCAACCTGGTGCGCGAGAAGCTGTCCTACGACTTCCGCACCGGCAGGTTCACCAACAGCGACAAGGCCAACGCCCTGCTGAAGCGCGAGCCGCGCAAGGGCTGGGAGCGCGGGTACGCGTGACCCGCCGCGGCGGGAGCCGGAGGAAACGACATGGCCAAGGTGAAGCTGATCGCCGCGCTGGCGCTGGCGGCCGTCGCGGGCGTCGTCGTCCTGCAGAACACGGAGCCGGTCGAGACCCGGTTCCTCTTCCTGAGCGTGACCCTGCCGCGGGCGGCGCTCCTGTGCCTCACGCTGCTCGTCGGCATCGTCATCGGCGTGCTCGTCGCGCTGGGGATGGCGGCCCAGAAAGCCAAGAAAGGCTGAGCACCCCGCCCTCGTGCTGCCGACGCGGACCCGGTCGGCGCCCCGGCCTACGGGGCCCCCCGCTCCAGCTTCCCCAGCTTCGCCGCCGTCTCCGAGGCGATGACCGACAGATACACCCGCGCCCGGGAACAGCCGACATAAAGCAGCGTGTCGAGCTCGGCGTGGGAGAGCGGCTCGATCTCGGCCAGGACCACCGCCGGGCGCTCCAGGCCCTTGAAGCCGTGGATCGTGCTCCAGTACACCTCCCCCGGCCCGGGCGGCGCCTTCTCCGTGAGCGTCCACTCCCCGAACCGCCGCGCGCGCCAGACCACGCTCTTCCCCTTCCCATGGCCCGTCAGCACGGCGATCTGTCCGGGCGGGACCTGCTCCTCCTTCACGAGACGAACGAGCGCAGACTGGACCCGGTCGAGCAGCTCGGCAGGCGAACGATAGACCCGGACGTCCGGCTCGGGGCCCTGCGGCGCCCGGCAGGTGACCCGCAGGCCCCCCTTGTAGAACCGCATCGCCAGGGAGTGCACCCGCCGCGCGTTCCGGCAGTTCTCCGTCAGGTCGTACTGCGAGTCCACGGCCGGGAACTTCAGCTCGCCGGCGCGAAGCTTCTGGCTGTCGTCGAAAAAGATGTGGACCCTCCCCTTCCGGCGGTCCTTGAGCAGGGCGAGAAGCGCGCCCCACCAGGCGGGCTTGAAGTCCTGCGCCTCGTCCGCGACGACCGCGTCGAACCGGTCGTCGGGGAGCCGGCGCGCGGCCCGCGCGAGCGCGCCGGGGAGGATGCGGTCGTAGAAGACCTGCTCGGGGATCCGCTTGTCCTCCCACGGCCCGCGGACGGCCAGCGCCGCCTTGCGCGCCCACGCCCGGCAGAGGCCGTGGAAGTGGGAGGCGGTCACGCGCGACCACGGCTTGAGGAACTCGCGGCAGTAGTCCCCGTGACGGGTGTTGAAGCAGACGTAGAGCGTCCGCAGCCCCTGCTCGGCGAGGCGCCGGGCCTTCTCGAGGGCGAGCATCGTCTTGCCCGACCCCGCGCAGCCGCAGACGAGCGAGCGGCGGAAGCGGGCGAGGCCGTCCAGGACGCGGAACTGGTCGTGGGTCAATCGGAAGAGCTCCCGGTCCACCCTGGCGACGAGGCCTCCCAGCACCGGCCGGATCTCGAACCCGACGGCCAGGAGCGATTGAAGGACCTCGATCCCCTCCGGGCCCGGCGGCCGGTGCCGCTCCCGGTCCTGCCAGTGCCGCATCGCCGCGGGAACCCACCGGTCGAGGTACGGCATGTCCTTCCGGTCGAGGACGATCTCGGGGGTGACCTCGAAGAGGGCGACGTCGAAGTCGATCTCGGGGAAGGCGACGGCGTACCCGATCGTCCACCACCGCTTCCCGCCGGCGGGAAGCCCCAGGATACGGCGGAGGAGCGCCTTCTGACAGCGAAGAGCCTGGAGGACGGGGTTGTCGATCGCTTTCGTGCGCCGGCCGCCGTAGTCCACGGCGGACCATTGATCGGTCTTCGGGTCGCGCGCGACGCCGCCGGACTTGGCCTCGACGACGAGGAGGCCGTGGTCGGGGTGGGCGATGACGAAGTCGGCCTCGCCGTCGCGGGCGGAGCCTTCGGCGTTGGGGGCGTGCCAGGGGCGGCGGTGGAAGACGAGGTAGTCGTCGGGGAGCTGGCGCTGGAGCTCCCGGTAGAGGATCCGCTCCGCCTCGCTGGGCGATCCGGGGTCCTCGCGGTATTCCTCGGGGTACATGCGGGCCATGCGTCCCCCTCGTCCCGCGGCGTCCCGGCATCGTAGCAGGAGCGGATCCGCCGGCAAGCAAGAAGTAGAGGAACGACCGCATCGAGGCGTTCTGGGGCAGCGAGCCCCGGCAGGAGGCCTACGTCGCCGCCTGGAAAGAGGTCGCGGGGCGGTACGCCGCGGGCGGGGACGGCGTGGCGTACGACCTCATGAACGAGCCGAACGGGAAGGGGGCCCCGGCGGCCTGGAACCGACTCGCCAAGCGTCTGACGAAAGTCATCCGGGATCTCTGGGCGGGCGAGAAGCTCGGCTGGGCCTATTATTCCTACCGGGAGTGGTACGCGATGGACCTGGAGCGGGATCCCGAGGACCGCGCCCGCGAAGGCCGCCGCACCGAGACCGAGGCCGTGAAGGTCTTCAAGCGGCACCTGGCGCGATGAGGCCCGCGCGCGACGCCCGTCCCGTGCCGCCGCGCCATCCGGCCGCCCGGTTCATGTCATATCCGGGCCCCGGATCCCCTCTATTCCCGTAACCCGCATCGGCCCCGCGGATTGCGCCCGCAAGCCGGAGGCCGGCGCCACCGGACCGAGTCCAGGAGCCCCGTCCATGAGCCCCCGCACGTCGCGCCACTTCCCCCAGATCGTCGCCCTGGTCCTCCTGGCGTCGGGCGGCGCGCGCGCCGGAGACCCGGCCGCGCCCCCGGAGTCGCCTTTCGCCGCGCCGCTCGCAGCGGATGACCTCGACCCGGCCGCGTTCACGCAATGGCTGGACGGCGCCGAGAAGCCGCTCGACCTGAAGGACGGCCCGCGCCACGTGATCTGGACGCGGAACTCGCGGCCCGAATGGAACGGCTTGCGTTTCAGCGACAGCAAGCAGGTCGGCGTGCGCCACCTGCGCATCGGATGGAAGGACGCCGTCCCGGTCGGCGTCGTCCTGGCGCGCGGCGGCGGGCAGGTGAGCGTGCTCAAGGCCGACGCGGCGTATCCCGGGAAGATGGGCGACGAGTCCCAGTGGGTCCCGGCGCAGCGCCTGAAGCGCGCGGCGGTCTGCCGCGACGAGGCCGGGCCGGAGGACATCGTCGTCTGGGTGCTGCCGCCGAAGACCCGCACCCGCGCGGTCCGCTTCAGCCATGCGCCCGAGCCGACCGACAAGATCTACGCGGGATGGCTCGGCGGCGTGACCCTCCTCGCCGAGCGGTTCGCCACCGTGGGGGCGCAGGCGATCGCCGTCACGACCCACGCGCCCGACCGGGCCGGCCGGATCAACGACGACTCCAACAACGGCACGTGGGGCGCCTGGGAGAACGGCCCCGAGGGCGCCGAGCGGGCGGTCTCTCCCGAGAACCCCGAGGTCGTGACGCTGATCTGGGCGAAGCCCGTCGCGCTGCGCGGCCTCTGCGCGCTGTTCGCGGGCTTCGGCGCCGGCCAGGTCCTCGCGTACGCCGGACCGCCGGACCGCCACCCGCGCGACGCCGCGCCGGCCGACTGGCGGCCCGTCGCCACGCCCGACGGGCTCGAAAACGGCTACCCCCTGCAGCTCTGGCCCAACTGGATCGACTTCGGCAAGCCGGTGACGACGCGCGCCCTCCAGTTGCGCATGACGAAGGTCACGCGGGAAGGCCACCCGCACATGCACGGCAACACGAAGGGCGGCAAGCGCGTCTGGCTCGGCGAGCTGCTGGCCCTCCTGCCGCTCGGCGACGCGGCGCTCGCCACGGCGGCGCTGCCCGCCGCCGCGGCGCCCGACCTGGGCCACCCGCCGATCGCCGTCCGCTTCACGCTGAAGGAGCCCGGGGTCGTGACCCTGGCGATCGACGACGCCGACGGCCGGCGCGTCCGGAACCTGGTGGGCGAGACGCCCTTCCCCGCCGGCGAGAACACCGCCTGGTGGGACGGCCTGGACGACCTGGGACGCGACGTGCAGGCGGCCGCGCACGGCCTCTACCACATCCCCGCGCAGTTCGTGAAGCCCGGGACCTACACCGTGCGCGGGCTCACGCGCAAGCCGATCGACCTGCGCTTCGAGTTCTCGATCTACAACGCCGGCACCCCCGCCTGGACCACCGAGGACGGCACGGGCGGCTGGACGACCAACCACACGCCGCCGCGCTGCGTCCAGTTCGTGCCGGCCGCGCAGGCGCCGGGCGGGACGCCGCTGGTCTTCATCGGCAGCTACGTCTCCGAAGGCGGCCACGGCCTGGCCTGGGTGGACCTCGACGGCCGGAAGCAGGGCGGGCGCGCGACCGTCGGCGGCGCCTGGACCGGCGCGCAGCACCTCGCGCGCGACCTCGGCCCCGACGCCGACCCGAAGGCCTACGTCTACGCCGGCTCCGGATGGGAGAAGGAGCTCCGGCTCTTCGCGCTCACGCGCGAGGGCGACCGGCAGGTCGTGACGTTCGAGGTCGCGAAGAAGGAGGAGTCCGCGCTCGCGGGCCTCGCCGTCCACAACGGCACGATGGTCTGCAGCCTGCCCGCGCTGAAGCGGCTCCTCTTCATCGACGTCAAGGCGAAGCAGGTGCTGGGCGCGGCCGACCTGGCGGAGACGTGCGGCCTGGCCTTCGACAAGGACGGCCGGCTGCTGGTGGTCGCCGGCCAGCAGCTCCGCCGCTACGCGCTCCCGCGTCCGCTGGGCGGCACGATCACGCTGCCCGAGCCGCAGGTGCTGGTCGCGAAGCTGGAGGACCCCCAGCAGGTCGCCCTCGACCCCGCCGGGACCCTCTACGTCTCCGACCGCGGGAGCAGCCACCAGGTGAAGGACTACACCCCGGAGGGGAAACCGCTACGCGCCATCGGCGTCGCGGGCGCGCCGAAGGCCGGCCCGTACGACCCCCGCCACATGAACAACCCCGCCGGCATGACGGTCGACGGCAACGGCCGGCTTTGGGTGGCGGAGGAGGACTACCAGCCCAAGCGCGTCTCCGTCTGGTCGCCGGACGGCACGCTGGTGAAGGCGTTCTACGGACCCTCGGAATACGGCGGCGGGGGGACGCTCGACCCCCTGGACAAGACGCGCTTCTACTTCCACGGCATGGAGTTCAAGCTCGACTGGGAGAAGGGCACGGACCGGCTGACGCGCGTCTACTTCCGCCCCGGACCGGGCGATCCGTTCCCGCCCGACGGCTTCGGCTGCAACGGCCTGCCGGAGATGCCGCACGCCGTGAAGGGCCGGCGGTACTTCAGCAACTGGCACAACAGCAACCCGACCAACGGCGCCAACATCGCCTGCATCTGGATCGACCGGGGCGGCGTGGCCGTGCCGGCGGCCGCGATCGGCTGCGCGAAGGACTGGAAGCCGCTGGTCGAAGACGCCGCCTTCAAGGCGCGGTGGCCCGCCGGCATGGACCCGAAAGGCGACCGCTGGAAGAACCAGGCGCTCTTCGCGTGGTCGGACGCGAACGGCGACGGCCGCGCGCAGCCCGACGAGGTGAGCCTGGTCCCGGCCTCCACCGGCGGCGTGACCGTCGCGCCCGACCTGGGCGTGGTCGTCTCGCGCGTGGACGGGAAGACGACGCGTTACGTCCCGTCCTTCCCCGGCGACGCGCCGCGCTACGACCTGGGGGCCGGCGAGGTGCTGGCCCGCGACGTCCACGGCCCGACGAGCAGCGGCGGCGACCAGGCGCTCGCCTCGGCCGACGGCTGGACGGTCCTGTCGCTGGGCGTGAAGCCTTTCGCGCCGCAGTCGCTCTGCGGCGTCTACCGGGGCGAGCCGCGCTGGTCGTACCCCGACCCCTGGCCGGGGCTGCACGCCTCGCACGAGGCGCCGGTGCCGGACCACCCCGGCCAGATCATCGGCACGACGCGCCTGCTGGGCCCGCTCGTGACGCCGAAGGGCGGCGACGCCGGGCCGCTCTGGGCCATCAACGGCAACATGGGCTGCCTGTACCTCTTCACCGCCGACGGCCTCTTCGTCGCGACGCTCTTCCAGGACGTGCGCGTCGGCCGCTCGTGGTCGATGCCGGCGGCCCCGCGCGGCCTGCTGCTGAACGCCGTCTCGCCGCACGACGAGAACTTCTGGCCGACGATGACCCAGACGTCGGACGGCCAGGTCTACGTCGTCGACGGCGCGCGGACGAGCCTGGTGCGCGTGGACCACCTGGACTCCATCCGGCGCCTCCCGGACAACGCGCTGAAGCTGACGGAGGAGGATCTCGCCCGGGCGCGCGCGTGGCAGCTGCAGCGCGAGGTCGCCCGGCAGAAGGCCGCCGGCTCGGGCACGCTGAAGGTGGCGATCCGCGCCGGGGCGCCCGCCGTCGACGGGGCGCTCGACGACTGGAAGGACGCCGACTGGGCCGCGGTGGACCGGCGCGGGACCGCCGCGAACTTCGACAGCAACAGCCGGCCGTACGACGTGGCCGCGGCCGTCTGCGTCTCCGGCGACCGACGCTACGCGGCGTGGCGCACGACGGAGCAGGATTTGCTGCGCAACAGCGGCGAGATGCCCACGGCCCCGTTCAAGACCGGCGGCTGCCTGGACCTCATGATCGGCACCGAGGCCGGGGCCAGCGCGGCGCGCAGCGACCCGGTGCCCGGCGACCTGCGGCTCCTGGTCACCCGGGTGAAGGAAAAGACCGTCGCGCTGCTCTACCGCGCCCGCGTGCCCGGCACGAAGGACCCGGTCCCCTTCTCCTCCCCGTGGCGGACGATCACCCTCGACCGGGTCGAGGACGTCAGCGCCCGGGTCGCGCTGGCCTCCGCGGAGGGCCGCTACGAGATCGCCGTCCCCCTGGCCGTGCTGGGGCTGAAGCCCGCGGCGGGGATGGCCCTCAAGGCGGACATCGGCGTCCTGCGCGGCGACGGGATGCAGACGACGCAGCGGGTCTACTGGAGCAACAAGGGCACGGGCATCACCAGCGACGTGCCCTCGGAGGCGATGTTGACGCCGAATCTGTGGGGGACCTGGGTGTTCGAGGCGACGAAGTGAGGTTCGCCCCGCAGGGAATCGCTTCGCTCATCCCGGCAGGGCTCGCTTTGCGACAAACGGCGCGGCCGCGGCGGGCGCCGACGTGGACCTGACGCCCTGGTCCGCCAACACCTGCGGCAACGACTCCATCCGCCTCGCCACGCTCTGGCGCACGACCGGCCTCAAGGCGGCGCTGGCCCGGTCACGGGCTCGGTCCCGGTCGACGGTCTCGCAAGCGGGACCGAACCCGAGAGCGAGACCCGACCGGCCGCCGCGTTTCACGACCGAGCCCCCTTCCGCCCTTCCGGTTACTTCCCCTCACCGATCGCCTCCACCTGCCACGTCGGGTCCGCCCGCACCACCCGCCGGGCGTAGACGTCCAGAACGGAGAGGCGGTCGTCAGTCTGGCCCGCCCCGTCCAGCCAGGCGAGCGGGATCGCGGGCGTGGCCACCGTCGGCTTGCCGTCCAGGCCCTCCGGGGAGATTATAGCCTCCGGCGGCGGGTCGAGGAGAGAAGCTTTTACCTGCCCTTTACAGCCGACTCCCCATCTCCGTGCTATGCTAGCTCCTGTCTGGAGACAACCACCGGGGGACCGCCATGCGACACGGAAAAGCGCTCTCCGCCCTGGCCTGCCTGGGGTGCTGGACGGCGGCCGGCTGCGCCGCGGCCGACCGCCCTCCGGATGCCGGCCGCCCCGCAGCCGTCATCAGCGCAAAAGAGAAACGGCGCCCCATCGTCCTGACCGACGAGGCCCGCCAGGCCCTGCTCGATTTCCAGGGGGCCCTGCGCGAGTCGGCGTGGGAACGGGCCGTCGCCCGGTGCACGCCGGCCGTCCAGGCCCGGGCGGCGGAATACGCCTCCGCGGAGGCCTTCTGCCGGGAGGTCCTGCCGGTCGAGCGGATCGCGGGGCTCGAATCGCTTCCGGTCTGCGGGGCCGCCTACCAGGGGGGGCTCGACGGGGATCCCCTCCAGTACCAGTGCGTCGTCCAGCTCCCGCCGTCCTGGGTCTGGTCCGTCAGCCGGGCGGGCGGGACGTGGCGCGTGGCGTTTCAGACGGAGCCCCTCGCGGCCTGGCGGGAGCGCGTGACGCGCGAGGAACGGCACACGGCCGAAGCGTACGCGGCGCGCCAGGCTGCGCTGGACCTGAAGCTCCGCGGCCTCTCCACGCGGCTGACCCCCCTCCAGGACCGGTTCGAGACGGGCGGGCCGATGCGCTTCCGCCTGGAGCTGCTCAACGCGGGGGAACACGCGCTGCTGGTCGACGCTCAGCAGGTCGGCGTCAACGGGTCGCTGCGGATCACCGACGGGGAGGGAGCGGAGGTGCCGTACGTGGCCCCCGTGGCTCAAACGGAGGGGAGGTACCGGCCTGTCGGTCCCGGATCGCGCGTGGTCCTCTTCGACAACCTCGACGTCGCGAAGCCGTACGCCATCACGAGGCCGGGGATGTACACCGTGCAATTCACCGGTCGCGGCCTGCGCATCGGCGAAAGCCGGGATCCGGACCGGGACGACGGGTTCCCCTTCTGCGCGAACAGGACGTTCCCCTCCAACGCGGTGCGGATCGTCGTCGAAAGCGGCCGGCCGTAAGGATCGGGGGCCGGCACGTCAACCGGACCCGGCACACGCGAGGTCCATTCCAGGATCGGAAGCGCAAAGAGCAGGGGATCCGGGAAGACGCTGGCGTACGGCAACCGCGGCTGGAAGACGGCCTCCGGCTCGTAATGGGGGACCACGTCCGCGCGATCCGCACGAATCCCCGGCTGTCGGGCGTCTCCCGCGCCGAATGCCCCGCCGCACCACAGATCCCGGACACCGGACGTTCGCGGGCTCGCGACCCGGGACCGGTCACCCCACATTTGCTTTCACGCGCCGGGGGCGGGCTGTATAGTCGACGATCCGTTGCCCGGGAGGTGACGGAGGAAGCCTCCCGGCACGGCCGGCGGGATTTCGCGTTTCCCCTGTCGCATTCAAGGAAGACGCCATGGACCGGACCCGTCGCGCCGCGGGAGCCGTCCTCCTGTTCGCCGGGGCCCTCGCGGCGGGAGGGTGCGGGGACTCGGCCGGGTACAAGATGGCGGACGCGGCCGGCATCGGCGTCCTGGCGCTCCGCGAAGACGTCATCCGGATGAAGACGAGCATCGAGTCGGCGCTGGCGGCAATGGAGGGGGTCCCGCGACAGGCCGCGGTGAACCCGCGCCCGGCGTACGAGGCGTTCTCCGTGCAGGTGACGGCCATGGACGCATCGCTGCAGACGGCGCGGATCGACGCGGACACGATGGAGAAGTCGGCGGAGGAGTATTTCCGGAAATGGGAGGAGGACCTGGCCGCGGTCGGGAACGCGGAGTCGCGCCAGGTGGGGACGGAGCGCCGCACCAAGGTCCAGAAGGGATTCTACCGGAGCGCGGGGGAGGTGACGCGGGCGCTGACGGCGTTCGGAAGCTACCTGTCCGACATGAAGGACCTCCGGGTCGTGCTGGGCAACGACATCACGGTGGCGGGGATCGAGGCGGCGCAGGAGCTGATGCAGAAGCGGACGGCGGACGGCGCGAAGATGAAGGAGACGCTGGACGGGGCGATCGTGGAGCTGAACACGATCGTGGGCTCGATGATGCCGGAGAAGGCCGCGCCGGCGCCGAAGGGCAGCCCGTAAGCGGGTGACGCGCGCGAAGCGCACGATGACGTGCCCCGCGGGGACGCCCCGGGCGGACGCCGGTCACACCGCCCGCGCCGCGCAGGTCCCGACCGGCCTGCCCGCCGGCCGCCTCCAGACCGCCTCCCCGTCCGGGCGGCTTTCATCTCTCTTCAGCGACGCAGGAAGCGGGGCTATAATCGGCGGTCCGTACGCGCGGAATGGCGACTAACCGCCCGCGGTCACTCGTCATCGAGAGCCGACATGACGCGACAGGAAAGCAGCCGGCCCTCTCCGGCGCCCCGTCCGGGATCCCGGCGGACGGGCTCTCGGGGCCCCGCGCCGCGTGCGGCGGTCGGCCTGCTCCTCGGCATCCTGCTTCCCGCCGGCGGGGCACACGCCGCCGACTGGCCGACCTTCCGCGGCGACGCGCGGCGCTCCGGCGTCACGGACGAGCCGCTGGCGCTGCCGCTCGCCCGGGCGTGGTCTCACACGCCCGACCACCCCCCGACCCCGGCCTGGCCGGAGCCGGCGGCCGTGAACTATGCGGTGATGCACGGCCCGCTCCGCCAGACGCTCACCTTCGACCGGGCCTTCCACGCGGTGGCGGACGCGGAATCCGTCTACTACGGGTCGTCGACGGACGACGCGGTCACCTGCCTGGACGCCGCCACCGGGGCGGTGCGCTGGCGCTTTTTCGCCGAGGGGCCGGTGCGGCTGGCCCCGGCCCTGCACGGGAACCGGCTCTTCTTCGGCTCGGACGACGGCCGCCTCTACGCCGTGGACGCGCGCAGCGGGAAGCCGGCGTGGACGGTCCGGGCCGGCCCCGGGGAGGACCGCCTGCCCGGCAACGGCCGCATGATCTCCCTCTGGCCGGTGCGCGGCGGGATCGCGGCGGACGGCGGCGCCAACTGGCTCGACAGCCAGGGCTGGCGCCCCACGCTGCTGGTGGGCGACCTGGACTCGGCGGCGCCCGAGTTGGTGGCGTGCTTGGCGGGGGTCGGCGTGCCCAT
>CAYUME010000004.1:26964-27890 GCA_964445475.1 uncultured Planctomycetia bacterium | reverse complement strand
CCCCGGAGGGGCGGGGCTTCTAACAGCAACAACCTTGCGAAACCCGCCGAAGCCTGACCTGAATCGTAAACGAGGTCCGGCCCGGCCCTTCCTCCCCACCCCAAAGGGGTGGGGCTTCCGGGCGGAGGCGGGTGAAGGCCGGGCCGTCGCGTCCGTGAAAACCGTTGGACGGGACCGGATCCCGCGATACGATACGCTCCCTATCCGGGAGCCGCGATGGCGAGACCGCCCGACGAGCCGGCAACTCTCGATCAGTTCCGCGCCGTCCAGGAGGCGGCCTGGGGTGCGACGTACCGCCACGCCTTCGCCCGGTCCCCCTTCTACCGCGCCCACTTCCTGCGTGCCGGCCTCGCCCCCGACCGCCCTCCCGCCCTGGACGCCCTCGAGGTCATCCCGCCCGTCGACAAGCAGGACCTCTCCGAGCGCAACGCGGACCTGCTGAGCGTCCCCCGCGACGCGGTCCTCGACGTCGTGACCACCAGCGGGACGACGGGCCGGCCCCTGGTCTGCATGCTGACGGAGCCGGACCTCCAGCGTCTGGCGTACAACGAGACCCTCTGCTTCCGGGCGGCGGGGCTCGCGCGGGGGGACACCGTCCTGCTCGGCGTCACCCTCGACCGCTGCTTCATCGCCGGGCTCGCCTACTGGCTGGGCCTGCGCCGGCTGGGGTGCACGGCGACCCGCGTGGGCGCGGGGGTCCCCCGGATGCACCTGGACCTGGTGGAGTCTCTTCGCCCCTCCGGGATCGTCGCCGTCCCCTCCTTCCTGCGCCGCATCGCGGAGCAGGCCGCGGAGCGGCGCGTGGACCTGCGGCAGGCCTCCGTCCGGCGGCTCGTCTGCATCGGCGAGCCGGTGCGCCGGCCCGATTTCACGCTGAACCGGACCGGGGCCTTTCTCGAGGAGGCCTGGGGCGCGCGGGTCTACTC
>CAYUME010000004.1:0-26954 GCA_964445475.1 uncultured Planctomycetia bacterium | reverse complement strand
CCTACGGGAACACGGAGCTGGCCTGCTCGCTCTGCGAGTGTGAGGCGGGACGCGGCGGGCACGTCCTGCCCGGGCTCCTCCACGTGGAGATCCTGGATGACGCAGGCCGGCCCGTCCCGGAGGGGATCCCCGGCGAGCTGGTCGCGACCCCCCTGGGCATCGAGGGGATGCCCGTGATCCGCTACCGCACCGGCGACGTCGCCGCCCTTTACCGCGAGCCCTGTTCCTGCGGCCGGGTCACGCCCCGCGTCGGGCCCATCCTCGGGCGGAAGCACCAGAAGCTCAAGGTCAAGGGGACGACGCTCTTCCCGTCGGCCCTCCAGGCCGTGCTGGACGAGGCGGACGGCGTGGAGGCGTACGTGATCGTCGCCACGTCGGAGGCCGACCTCTCCGACGCGGTCGAGGTCCGGCTCGCCTGCGCGGGGCCGCCGGAGCGGGTCCTGGACGAGCTGCGCGCGGCGTTCCCGGCGCGGACCAAGGTCACCCCTCGCCTGGCGGTCGTCTCCCGCGCCGAGGTCGAGGCCCTGCAGGCGGGATCGGACTCCCGGAAGCGCCGCGTCTTCGTGGACCGGCGGGACAGCCCGGCGGGGGGGACGACGTGATCCCGGAGTCCCCTCCCGGTCCCGCGGGCGCGGACGCGCCGACCCCGGCCGGCCGGCCGGAGGGCGCCGGCGCCGCCCCCGTCCGTCCCTGCGTCCTCATCTCCGTCTACAACCACGCCGCCACGTTGATGGCGGTCGTCCGCGCCGCGGGGGCGCACGTCCCGGTGATCGTCGTGGACGACGGGTCGATGGACGGCGCGAAGGCGCTGCTGGAGGCCGAGCCGGGGATCACGGCCGTCTTCCTGCCGTGCAACCGGGGCAAGGGGGCCGCGCTCCGGGCGGGGTTCGACCGGGCGGCGGAGCTGGGCTTCACCCACGCCATCACGATGGACGCGGACGGCCAGCACGACGCCGGCGACATCCCCGCGTTCGTCGAGGCCTGCCGCCGGGAGCCCGGGGCGTTTCTCGTCGGCGTCCGCGACCTGAAGGGGGCCGGCGCGCCCCTCGTGCGGCGCATGACCAACGCCTTTTCCAACTTCTGGTACCGGGTCGAGACCGGCCTCGCCCTCCCGGACACCCAGGCAGGGTTCCGGTGCTACCCCCTCGCGATGGCCCGGGGCCTGGCGATCCGGTCCGGCCGCTACGCGTACGAGCTGGAGGTGCTGGTACGCGCCGCGTGGACGGACATGCCGGTCCGGACCGTCCCCATCCGCGTGGACTACGGCCGGCCCCAGTCGCAGCGCTCCCACTTCCGTCCCGTGGTCGATTTCCTCCGCATCAGCCGGCTGAACAACCGGCTGGTGCTCCAGGCCTTCTTCCTGCCCCGCCCGGTGCGGGCGCTCCTCTCCCGGCGCGAGCTGGAGGGGCTGCCGTTCTTCCGGCGGATGGGACGGATGGCCCTCCTCTTCTTCACGGAGCATGCCGACACGCCGGGCCGGCTGGCCGGGGCCGTCGGGCTGGGGCTCTTCTGCGGGATCGCGCCGATCTGGGGCTTCCAGATGCTGACCGCGGCGGTGCTGGCGCACGCCCTGCGGCTCAACAAGGCGGTCGCGCTGGCCGCCAGCAACGTCTCCCTCCCCCTCCTGCTGCCCTTCATCCTCTTCGGGAGCCTGTTCCTGGGGCACTGGGTCTGGACGGGCGAGCCGCTCCGCCTCTCGTGGGAGGAGGTGCGGGGGCTCTCCCGGGAGCAGCTCCTGCAGGGGCTCGGCGAATATGTCGTGGGGAGCCTGATCCTGGCGGCGCTGGTGGCCGCCGTGGGGATGGCGGTGACGCTTGTCCTGGCCTCGCGGAGGCGCGGCGCGCGGGCGGTCCCGCCGCCGCCGCGGCACGATTGACACTCCGTCCCGCCGCCGGTGCGGCCGGACGCACGGAAGACCGGGGACGACGATGCTGTCCTCCTTCATCACCCGCCTGGTCCTGTCCCTGGGCCGCCACCGGCCCGCCGCCCTCGGGGGCGCTGCGGCCCTCTTCCTGCTCTCCCTTCTCCTGACCTCCCGGATCCGGCTGGACCCGGACGTCCGGATGATGCTGCCGCAGGACGACGAGACGATCGCCTCGTACTACGAGACCCTGTCGAAGTTCCGTCCGATGGACCGGATGTACGTGGACGTGGGCACGGCCCGGCCGGACCCCCGGGCCCTGGCCGACGCGGCGGACGCGCTGCACGACCGGCTGCGGGCGCTGCCGGGGCTCCGCGGCATCACGTACGCGATCGACCTCGAGGGCGCCCGGGCGTCGTTCGACCTGCTGGCCGCGAGGATTCCGGGCCTGTTCTCGGAGGAGGATGCCCGGGCCCTGGAGGCGCGCCTGGAGCCGGAGGCGATCCGGGAGCGCCTGGCCTGGTTCAAGCGGAACCTGGCCGGGCCGCAGGGCCTGTTCCTCAAGGAGGTGGTGAGGCGGGACCCGGTGGGGATGACCGACCTCCTGGTCGCCAAGGCCGCCCCGCTGCAGGCCGGCTTCGGCGGGGCGCGCGTCGAGGACGGGCGCATCACGAGCGGGGATGGCCAGCACGTCCTGCTCCTCGTGGAGGCGGCGTTCCCTCCCGCCGACTCCGACCGGAGCGCCGCGTTCGTCGAGGGCGTCCGCCGGGCCGCGCGCGAGACCGAGGCGGAGCGCGCGGCGGCCGGGGTGACGGTCGCCTTCACGGGGGCCCACCGGTCCAGCCACGACAACGTCTCGCTCGTCACGGAGGATGCCACGCGGACCACGCTGCTCGCCGCGGCGGCCTGCCTGGTCCTGACGCTGCTCTTCTTCCACCGCTGGTGGCTGGGCTTCCTCGTTCTCGTGCCGCTTGGCTTCGGCTGCGCGATGGCCGGGGCGGTGGTGTCGCTCGCGCATGTCCGGGTCTCGGCCATCGCCGTCGGCTGCGGGGCCGCCCTCGTCGGGATCGCCATCGACTACGGCACGCACGTGCTCTTCCATCTCGACGTGACAGAGCCCGGGGACCGCCGGCGGGAGGCCGAGCGGGTGGGCTTCCTGGCGATGCCGATCGCCATCGGCGTCCTCACGACGGCCGGGGCGTTCTTCCTCTTCTTCCTGTCGCCCATCCCCGGGTACCGGCAGATCGGGCTCTTCTCGGCCGTGGCGGTCCTCCTCGCGGCGGCCTTCTCCCTCGTCGTCCTTCCCCTGCTGGTCCCGCGGTCCCGGCGCGGCGGGAACCCGGTCGCGCGCGCGGGGGTGCGCCTCTGCGAGCGGTTCTTCGCCTGGCACGGCAGGCACACGGCTGCGCTGGGGATCGTCGCCTTGGCGCTGGCGGCGGCCGCCGCCTTCGGCCTCGGGCGCGTGACGTTCGACGGCGACCCGCAGGCGCTGAACGGGATGACGGAGGAGGCGCGGCGCGACGAGCGGCGCATGCAGGCGACGTGGGGCGACGCGCTGGCGCTGACGCTGGTCGTTACGGAGGCCCCCACCCTCGACGCCGCCTTGCACCAGGACGCCCGCGTGGCCGGCGTGCTGCGGGACCTCCGGGAGCGGGGCGTCGTCTCCTCCTTCTCCTCCGTCTCCTCCCTCTGCCCGTCCCGCGACGACCAGGCGGAGAACGCGCGGCGCTGGAAGGCCTTCTGGACGCCGGAGCGCCGGGCCGAGGCCGACCGGCGCGTCGCGGAGGCCGCGGCGGCGCTGGGCTTCCGCGCGGGCGCCTTCGACGCGTGGTCCCGCGCGCTCGCGGAGGAGCCCCCGCCTCTCGGGCCCGACGACTTCGACGGCACGCCGGTCCGGCGCGCGCTCGACGACCGGATCGCCGCGGGGCCGGCCGGCACTGCCGTGAGCGCGGTGGTCAAGCTACGGAACCGGGACGACGCCGACCGCCTCGGCGAGGCCGTCCGAGCGGCCGCCCCGGGCGCGGTCGTGATCGACGCGAAGGCCGTCGCGTCCCGGATCACCGGGCTGGCGAAGGACGGCCTGTCGCGCTACGCCGTCCTCGCGGCCGGGGTGGTGGTGGCGGTCCTCTTCCTCGTCTTCGGGCGCGCGGGGCTCGTGCTCGTCTCGATCCTGCCGGTCGGGGTCGCGATGGTCTGGACCTTCGGGGTCCTGGGCCTGATCGGCCTCCCGATCAACCTGGCCAGCAGCGCGTTCGTGGTCTTCCTGATCGGGGTCGGGATCGACACCAGCCAGTTCCTGGTCGCCGAGCGGCTGGCTCGGTTCCGCGGCGGGACGGGGCACCTGGGAGACACGGCGGCCTCGGTCGCGCTCTGCGCGCTCACGACGCTCGTCGGGTTCGGCGCCCTGGCCCTGGCGCGCCATCCCGTCCTCGCCTCCGTCGGCGTGACCTCCTCCATCGGCATTGCGTCCATCCTGGTCGCCGTCCCGGTCTTCACGCCGCTGGCGGCGGACGTCGTGCTGCGGCGGGACCGGACCGGCGGCGCGCCGCGGCTTGTCGACCTGGCGGGCGGGCTCTGGGCGACGCTCTACCTGGCCGTCGCTCAGTTCCTCCTCCTCTTCGTGGCGGCTCCCGTCCTGGTGCTCCTCCACCCGCGCTCGCCGGAGCGCCGTCGGGCCGGGCTGCGGCGGCTGAGCCGCGGCGGCATGCGGGGGCTGCTCGCCGTCTTCCCCCACCTGAAAAAGCGGTGGGAGTCGACCGTCCCGGACCTCTTCCATCCTCCCGCGATCGTGGTCAGCAACCACCAGTCGAACGTGGACATCCCCTTCCTCATGAGCATCCCCGCCGACATCCGGTTCACGGTCAAGAAGCGGTGGTGGGACACCCTGATGATCGGCTTCGCCGTCCGGACGCTGGGTCACGTCCTCGCCGATCCCCGCGACCCGCAGGCCACGCTGGAGGGGTGCCGGCGCGCCCTGGACGAGGGGGCGTGCGTCCATTTTTTTCCCGAGGCGACGCGCTCGCCGGACGGCTTCTTCCTCAAGTTCCACCGGGGGGCCTTCCGGCTGGCCGTGGAGCTGAAGCGCGACATCCTTCCCGTCGTGATCTGCGACTCCTGGGAGTGCCTGCACCCGGGCGGGTGGTGGATCGAGGGGGCGCACGTGCGCGTGCGGGCGTACCCGCGGATCACGCCGCAGACGTTCGACTACGCCGCGGGCCCCGTGGTCCTCATGAAGCACGTGGAATCGGTCCTGGCGGCGTCCTTCCAGGAGCAGTTGGACCGGAACAACACCCCCGCGGTCCTCCGCAAGAAGGTGGGGCGCCTCTACCGCTACCAGGGACCCTTCGTCGAGCAGTACGTCTTCTGGAAGCTGCGGACGGACCCCCTCTTCGCCGCCATCGACGGCGCCGTCCCGCGCCGGGGGCGGATCCTCGACCTGGGGTGCGGCTACGGGATCGTCGCCCACTGGCTCTTCCACCACGGGGACGGCCGCGAGATCCGGGGGATCGACTACGACGAGGCGAAGATCCGCGTGGCGCGGTCGACCGCGGAGGGGCGTCGGCGGATCGCCTTCGAGACCGGCGACGCCCTGGCGGGGGACCTGCCCGGGGCCGACGCCGTGCTCCTCCTCGACGTCCTCCACTACGCGCCGCCCGCGCGCCAGCGGGAGCTCCTGGCGCGGGTCCGCCGGGCCCTGAGCCCGGGCGGGCGTCTCGTGATCCGGGACATGTTCCGCGAGGCGTCGGCGGGCCACCGCCGCTGCGCGTTCTGGGAACGGTTCGCCATGCGGCTGGGCCTCAACAAGGCGCCCGAGGGGCTCCACGACGTGACGCTCGAGGAGATGCACGCGATGCTTCGCGAGGCGGGGTTCGTGCGCGTGGAGGAGGTCGCGAAGGCGGGCCGCGGTTCGAACCGGATGCTCGTGGCGTGGCGGGAGCCCGCGGATCACGCAGATCAGACGGAATAGCCCGCGGATCACGCAGATCAGACGGAATAGCCCGCGGATCACGCAGGTCAAAACGGATTCGTGAAGCAGGGTGATCTGCGGGCACGCGTGTCCGGCGTGATCGGCGGGCAACGTGCATGGCGTGCTCTGCGGGCTTGCGGTTTCCGCCTGGTCCGCGGGCTGTTCAGAAGGTCACCTCCCGCAGTCGCCGCAGCAGGTTCATCTCCGGCCTGATCGCATCGCAGAGCATCGCGGAGGTGACGACGCACCCGGTGATCCCCGGCGTGCCGAGGGACTGGCCGGCCAGGAAGACGTTGCGGAGCCGGTTCCGCGGGCGCAGGTGGTGGTCCGCCTGGTACCGGATGTCCTGGCGGACGCCCATGCTGCCGCCCAACGCGCTGCGGGTGTAGTGGAGGTTGGTCAGGGACGTCGAGGCGCACCGGCGCCGGACGCGTCCGCGGAGGCCCGGGAACTCGCGCTCGACGCGGTCGATCGCGGCGTCCGACAGGCGCTCTTTGTAGGCGACGTAGTCGGCGGGGCGCCGGCCGAGGCGGGAGCCCTGCCAGGCCGCGACCTCGCCGAAGTCCTGCCAGAAGAGGATCTCGAGGGAGTGCCGGCCGTCGTAGGTGGGGTCGAGGCCGGAGGGCGTGACGACGTAGAGGCCGGGCTGCCACGGCGGGGCGGGGTCCAGGATGAAGGCCGGGTTTCTCCGCAGCGGCTCGACCGGCCCGTCCAGCTCGGCGTACACCTTGAAGCTGCCCCGGCTCTGTTCCAGGGCGTCCAGGTCCTCCAGGAAGCCCGGGCTGAAGTGCTCGCGCCCGCAGAACCGGACCGTCTCGAGCGGGTGGCAGGTCGAGACGAGGAGGTCGAGGTCGAGCGCGGTCCCGTCGGAGAGCTCCAGGGCCCTGGCGTGGCGGTCCTCCACGTGCAGGCGCTCGGCGCCCCGACCGGTCAGGAGGGTGCCGCCGAGGGCGCGGAAGCGCCGGACGAGCGCCCCGATCAGCGCCTCGCCCCCGCCCCGGACCCTCGAGCAGGACTCCGTGAGGATGTGAAACATGAAAGCGTACATCCCGAACGGGAAGGCGGCGGGCGGAAGGGTGGAGTTGAAATTGAAGGCGTAGAAGGCTTCCCGGACCGCCTGCGATGCGATGTGGGCCTCGACGACGTCGCGGACGGGGGTCTCCATCGCCCGTCGGTAGACCTCCAGGTCGACCTTGTCGCGGTCGAGGTTCAGCCACGGGCTGGCGCCCACGCAGGCCTTGATCTCCGCCAGCACCCGGTCGACGCCCGCCGCGTCCGGCGGGGCCTGCCGCTTCATCGCCTCCGCGATGCGGTCCTTGCCCCGGGGGACGTCGAGGTGCCGCCCGTCCTCGAGCACGACCTGGAAGAGGGCGTCGTCGCGGTAGGGGAGGAGGACGAGGTCGTCGTACACGCCCAGAACCTTCAGGTAGCGGGCGAAGATCTCGCCGGGCTGGCAGGCCCCCATCTGGTGGAAGCCGACCTCGAACCGCACCCCGTTCCGGCGGAAGCTCTGGAGGTAGCCTCCCGGGACGGTGTGCTGCTCGAGCACCGTGACGCGGAGTCCCTGGCCGGCGAGGAGGATCCCCGCGCTGAGGCCCGAGATGCCGCCGCCGACGACGACGACGCGGTTTGTCTCCGGCGCGGCCATGGGCCCCTCGCCCGGGCGGTTCGAAGCCGACGAACGAATCGGGCGGGGGATGATACCAACCCGCCCCCCGTTTGTCGATGCCCGGGCGCGGCGGTTCCGCGGCAGAAAGGGCTGGGCGGGTGCGGGGCGGCGTGCTATACCATCGGCAGCCGTGTTCCGTGTGGCCGGGGAGAGATCCCCCTTGAAAGGGGCGTCGTATGACCAGGGGCTGGGTTCTCGGAATCGCCGTCCTGGCCGCGCTGTCGGCGGGTTGTTCCTCCATCCCGAACTTCACCCGGGCCGGCGAGCCGGGCGAGCTGCTGGCCGCCCCGCCCGCCGGCAAGGCGCTCGTGAACTTCCACCGGCCGTCCGGATACGGCGGCGGCGCCGACCTGCCCGTGTTCGACCGCACGACGCTCATCGGGAACTCGCTGGGCAAGACGCGCTTCCAGTACGTCTGCGACCCGGGCGAGCACGTCTTCGTCGCCCGGAAGGACGCCGTGAGCGTCGTCCAGGCCCGGCTCCTGGGGGACCGGGTCTACGACATCGTCATCGACGTCGGCATGGGCTGGTGGTCGGCGAACATCCAGATCCAGCCCATCACGAAGACGCACGAGCGGCGTGGCGAGCTCGGGAAGTGGGAGGGCCTGGAGCGGCTCCTCGTTTCCGTCCGGAACGACGCCGCGGTCGCCTACGAGACGAAGCTGCGCGCCGACCTGGAAGGGATCCTGAAAGATTTCTTCGGGGGGAGCAAGGCCGACCGCCTGAGGAAGCTGGAGCCGGACGATCACCGGTGAGTCTTCGCGGGAAGCGGGACGCCCCGCCGGTCGAGGCGGGCGAGACGGACCGCGGGCGGGGTTCGATGCCCCGCCCGTGTCATTTCCGGAGGTCGCGCACGCCGCGGAAGGTGATGATGCGGTCGTGGGCCGTCGGGGCCTTCTTGAACCGGGCCGAGCAGCGCGCGAAATCCTCGGTCTCGTGCCAGGAGCCGCCGCGGAGGACGCGGTAGCGGCCGGTCTCCGGGCCCTTCGGGTTGCGGAGCTCCGCCTGGACGCTGTAGGGCTCGAACCAGTCCTCGCACCACTCGCACGCGTTTCCCGCCATGTCGAGCAGGCCCCAGGGGCTTGCGCCCGGCGGGTAGGAGCCCCGCGGGACCGTCTTGTCGAGATCGAGCCGCTTCGTGTTGGCCTTCTGGGGGTCCCACGCGTTCCCCCACGGGTACTTCCGGCCGTCCGTCCCGCGGGCCCCTTTCTCCCATTCCGCCTCCGTCGGCAGCCGCTTGCCCGCCCACGCGCAGTAGGCCTTCGCGTCGTCCCAGGTCTCGAGCACGACCGGGTGGTCGTCCTGGATGCCCCAGGCGGGCGCGGACGGGAGGGGGCGCGAGACCTCCTTGCAGAATGCTTTGAACTGTCCCCAGCTGATCTCCAGCTTGTCCATCAGGTAGGCGTCGAGGTAGACGCGGCGCATCGGCTTCTCGTCCCGCTCGCCGTCGTTGGCCCCCATGATGAACTCCCCGGCGGGGATCAGCACCATCGTCGACTCGTCCTTCCGGTTGAGGCATTCCTCGAATCCCTGGGCGTTCCGGCCGGTGAACGTCATCCCCTCCGGGATGCCCCGCACGAACGCCAGCCACCCGGCGGCCTCGGCGTCGTCCGGCTTCGCCCGGCAGTATTCCGCCAGCTTCGCCTCCGCCTCCGGCAACCGCCCTGCCTTGAGCGCCGCCTCGCCGTCCTGCTTCAACCCCAGGGCCTTCCGTTCCATCTCCTGCTGCTGTTGCTGCCGCTCCTCGTGCTGCTGCCGGATCCGGTCCTTGATCGTCTGGGCCAGGGACGGGGCGCGGGACTTCTCGTAGGCGGCGATCGCCCCGGCGGTGTCGCCCCGCACTTCCAGCTCCTGCCCTTTCGCCGCCCACAGGTCGGCGGAGACCTTCACGCCTTCCCCGGCCTTCACGCCGGTCTCGACCGACTTCGTCCCCGCCTCGGCGTGCTTGAAGACGACCGCGTAGCGGCCCGGCTTGACCGGGAGGGTCAGCTCCGATCCGTCCAGCGACCGCTCCGCGACGCCCACGCGGTCGGGTCCCAGGCCGTCCACGCGGACCGTCGTTCCCTCCGCCGGGTGCGCGCTGATCAGGAGCCGACCCCGGGGCTGGAGCCGGACCTCTACGGGCGGATTCGACTGCCCGCGGAGGACCAGCTGCTCCTCGTGGTCGAAGGACTCCGGGTGCGTGACCTTCAGGACGTGGCGGCCGGGGGGGACCTGGCTCAGCCGCAGCGGCGTCTTGCCTTTCTCCTGGCCGTCGAGGTAGACCGTCCCCGCCGGCGGGTCGCTCGTGACCCCGACGTCCGCCGGCAGCTCCTGGAGGGTCAGGGGGACGTCGACGGCCGTCTCGGGCTTCACGTCGACGGGACGCTCCAGCGGCAGGTGTCGGTCACCCTCCACGCGGAGGGTATACGCGCCGACGGGGAGCTCGCCCAGCCGGACGACGCCGTCCGTGGCCGCCGTCTCCGTGCGGAGGGGATTCCCGGAGGCCTCGCGGAGGATCACGCGGGCCCCCGCGACGCCGGTCCGCACCACGAGGACGCCGCGGAGCGGCTTGAGGGCGACCCGCACGATCGTGTCCTCGCCCGCCCGGTGGGCGGTCTTCTGGCGGGCCTCGGCGTAGCCGGGCCGGCTGAAGGCGATTTCGTAGGTTCCTTCGGGCTGGTCCTCGAGGAAGACCGGGGTCGGGGTGGCGCACGGCTTCCCGTTGAGGGTGACCGTCGCTCCGGCGGGGTCGGATTCGAGGCGGAGCCCCTTCCGCACGAGGGAGGGGATCATCTGGCGCGCCTCGGCGGCCTGGGTGGCGTCGGGATAGGTCTTGAGGATCTCCTCCAGCTTCTGCTTCGCGTCCTCGAACCGCTTCGCCTGGCGGTCCGCCAAGGCGGCGTCCCAGAGGGCGGTCGCCGCGGACTGGCGCTTGGCCTTCACCTCCGCGGCCTGCTTCTGGCGATCCGCCTCCGCCGCCTCCAGCTTCCGGCGCTCCGCTTCCGCCTCGTCGGCGCGGCGCTTCTCCGCCAGCAGCTCCTGCGTCTTCCGGTCCGCCGCCGTCTTCTCCTCCTCGAGCCGCTTCCGGATCGCCTCCAGCGCGGCGTCGTCCGTCTGAACGACTACGGAGGGAGGCGGCACGGATGGCTCCTTCTGCCGGAGCAGGAGGACCGCGGCCCCCGCCCCCGCCAGGGCGAGGCCCGCCCCGGCCAGGAGGAAGACCAGCACCCCGCTCTTCCGCTCCGCGGCCGGCGCGGGGGGCGTCGTGCCCGTTGCGGACGGCGTCGCAGCCGGGACCGGCGGGGGCGCGGGGGGGACCGGGGTGACTGGCGGCGGGGCCGGGGCCGGCGGGGTCGACGCCCGCGACGGGGTGGCGGACCGGGCGTCGGTCTCGAAGACCGGGGTCCGCTCCCGCCGGTCGGTGTCCGTCCCGACGATCAGCGTCTTCTCGAGCGGCTGCGAGGTCTGCGCCGAGCGGACCCAGGAGACCAGCGTCGTGCCCGGGGTGCTGTCGTCGTGCGGCTCCCCCGTCTTCCAGTCTCCGCCCACCGGGATCTTGACCTTCAGCTGCGCCAGGTGCGTCTCGAGCTCCGCCGCCGTCTGGTACCGGTTCGCGGGGTCCTTCTCGAGGCACTTGAGGATGATGGTCTCGATCTCCTCGGGGATCGAGGGATCGGGGGGGGGTGACGGGCTCGTGGGTGCAGGCGTAGAGGACGGACATGGGGCTGTCGCCGAGGAAGGGCGGCCGGCCGGTCGTCAGCTCGAAGAGGATGCAGCCGAGGGAGTAGATGTCCGTCCGGCCGTCGGCGGACTGGCCCTTCGCCTGCTCCGGGCTCATGTAGTACGGCGTCCCGACGATGCCGGAGACGGTGAGCGCCGTCTTGGCGCCGAGGATCTTCCCGATCCCGAAGTCGACCACCTTCACCCCGCCGGAGCGGGTCAGCATGATGTTGCCCGGCTTCAGGTCGCGGTGGAGGACGTTCTTTCCGTGAGCCTCCTTGAGCGCGATCGCCACCCGGTCCGTGATCTCCAGCGATGCGCCCAGGGGCGGCTTGCCCGACTTGATCAGGTCCTTCAGGCTGGCTCCGTCCACGTACTCCATCGCGAGGTGGTACCGGCCTTCCGCCTGCCAGGCCCCGTAGACGGCGACGATGGAGCAGGCGGGGTCGAGCATGGCGGTGATGCGGGCCTCCCGCTGGAAGCGGGTCTTGCTCTGCTCGTCCGTGTCGGCGCCCGGGGCCAGGATCTTGATGGCGACCGGGCGGTCGAGGGAGATCTGCTTGCCCCAGACCACGATCCCCATCGCCCCCCGCCCGAGGACCTGGTCCAGGTAGACTTCGAAATCGCCGTGACGCTCGACTGTCGGCATGGTCATTCCCGCAAGGGGGCGTCCCGCCGCCGTGTGGCTTCCGCCGGCATCAAACACCGCTCGAAAGCGTAAAGCCGGGGTGGGGGCAAGTCAAGAGAAGTCGGGACCGGCGGGGCGTCCGTGTCCGCAGGTGCCTGGTCCGCCGCCAGGGGAAACGGGGGGATGGCCCTGCGCGAAAGGGCGTCGCGAGGACCGGCGTTCGGACGCCGCGTAAGCCGCGTCCGACCTCCCGGGAAGATCGGGAGTCCTCGTTCGCGATCGTTCCTGAGCGACGTGCTCCCCTAAAACTGGACCCACGGGATGGTTCGTGTAGGATGCCCCGGTTGGAGGTGGGGCATGAAGACACGGTTCAGCGAAGAGCAGATCTTCCACATCCTGATCAGGACCCTCTCCGCTGGAGCCGCCGCGCCGTGAGGCGGGAAGCCGGAAAGTGAAAAGGAGGAGAACGTGAGGGGAATCCGGGGTCCGGGGTCCGGGATGGGGATCGCAGCCCCTCGCGCCGTCCGCGAGGGGCGGGGAGCGGGGAGCGGGGAGCGGAAGGAGTCGGTGCGCGGCTGTTGTCGTAGGGGCTGGCGAACCATGGGGACGCAACACCGGCCATGACGTCGTCCCTCCGGGCACCCGGGTTGGCGCATGGCCAGGATCCGGGCCGTGTCGCCGCCGCGGCCGCGATGCTCGCGGTCACGTGGGTGGCGTGCGTCCCCGCGGAGGCGCAGGCCGCCCCCGAGTCCGCGGAGCGGGAGAAGATCGAGGCCGCGCTCCCGGCCCGGGCCGTCGTCCCGCCGCGAAAACCCCGGAAGCTGCTGATCTTCGACCTCAATGTCGGATACGGCGGGCACCCGTCCATCCGCACCGCCAACCAGGCCTTTACGCGCATGGGCAGGAAGACCGGGGCCTTCGAGACGGTGATCAGCCGAGATCCGGCCGTCTTCCAGCCGGAGCGCCTCCGGCTCGTCGATGCGGTCTTCTTCAACAACACCGTGGGGAACCTCTTCGAGGATCCCGCGCTGCGGCAGAGCCTAGTGGAGTTCGTCTACGGCGGTGGGGGATTGATGGGCGTCCACGGGACGTCCGTAGCGTTCACGCGCTGGACCGAGGGCGCGCGCGAGGACTGGCCGGAATTCGCCCTCCTGCTGGGGACGCGCGGCGCGTTCCATCGGGCCAGCACGGAGCACGTCTTCATCAAGCTCGACGACCCCGGCCATCCCGTGAACCGGTGCTTCGACGGCAAGGGCTTCGAGTACCGGGACGAGTTCTTCCGCGCCCAGGGGACCTACTCGAGGAACCGGGACCGTGTCCTGTTCAGCATCGACACCGACAGGACCGACCTGGCCGGCCAGCCGCACGACCGGGCCTATCGCGCGGACAACGACTACGCGCTGGCCTGGGTGCGGCACTACGGCCGCGGACGCGTCTTCTACAGCACCATCGCGCACAACCCCTACGTTTTCTGGGACCCGAAGATGCTGGAGTTCTACCTCGCCGCGGCGCAGTTCGTGCTGGGCGACCTCCCGGCGCCGACGATCCCCAGCGGACGGCTCACGCCGGCCATCCGGGCACAGGAGCGGCTCGGGTGGCGCCTGGGCCTGGAGGCCAGCACGTTCCACGCGCTCACGTTCTTCGAGACCGTCGAGAAGACCGCGCAGCTCGGGCTTTCGTACCTGGGCGGCCTGAGCTCGCAGCAGGTCAGCCGGGACATCCCCGGGCCCCTCGGGCCGGATCTGACCGACGACGAGCTGAGACAGGTCCGTCTGAAGCTGGATTCGGGCGGCGTGCGCCTTCTGACGTATGCCCTCCCGGAGCTCCCCCGCGATCCGGCGGGGTGCCGCAGGCTTTTCGAATTCGGACGGAAGATCGGCGTCGAGACATTCGTGTCGGATCCGCCGCCGGAGGCCCTGCCGGCCCTCGAGGCGTTCTGCGACGCATACGACATCCAGGTCGCGATTCTCGGCCGCCCGGCGAAGGACACGCCGCACGAGGGGCAGCCCGAGGGCGTGCTGAGGGCCTGCGAAGGCCGGGGCAAACGGATCGGCGCCTGTCCGGACCTGGGCGCCTGGATGCGCTCCGGGATCGACCCGATCAAGGGCCTGAACACCCTCCGGGATCGCGTGCTGGCCCTGCGCCTGCACGACGTGAACGAGCTGGGCCCGCAGGGTCGCGAGGTCCCGTGGGGCACCGGCGCCGGCAAGGCCGGTGACGTCATCCGGGAGATCCACCGCCTGGGCCTGAGGCCTGCCCTGATCGGCATCGACTATGCCTCCGACGGGCCCGATCCCATGCCCGCGATCGCCCGAAGCGTTGCCTTCTTCAACGCGGAGAGCCTCCGCCTGGCCCCGTGAGGAACGCCATGCACCGATCCTTCCGCAAAGCCCGGGGCCCACGGCCGTTCACGCGGCGCGAGGTCCTGCGCGGCACGGCGGCGCTGTCCGGGGCCGTCGCGGCGCCGTGGCTGATCCCGGCGTCCGCGCGCGGCGCGGACGGCACGGTCGCCCCGAGCGGACGGATCACGGTCGGACTGATCGGCGTCGGCGTCATGGGAAGCGGCCACCTGAGCCGGCTCGTCGGCGACAAGGGCGTGCAGCTGCTGGCCGTCTGCGATGTGGACCGGTCGCGGCGCGAGGCCGCCGCGAAGCGGGTCGAGGAGGCCTACGCCGAAGAGCGGGCCAACGGCGCCTACCGGGGCTGTGCCGCCTACAACGACTACCGGGAGCTGCTCGCCCGCGGCGACATCGAGGCCGTGGTGATCGTCACGCCGGACCACTGGCACACCCTGATGGCGGTCGATGCCGCCAAGGCGGGCAAGGACGTCTACTGCGAGAAGCCCGTCTCGGTGACGATCCGGGAAGGGCGCCATCTCTCCGACACGATGCGCCGGTGCGGGAGGGTCTTCCAGACCGGCACGCAGTACCGCTCGATCTCGACGATACGCCGGGTCTGCGCCGCGGTCCGCGGCGGCGCGCTGGGGCGCGTGACGTCCGCGTATGTCCTGTGGCACAAGGTGGACCTGGGCGCGCTGGGCCGCTCGTACGCGCCGTTCAGCCCCGCGCTGCCGGGCGAGCCCGTGCCGGAAGGGCTGGACTGGGACCTGTGGGTGGGCCCGGCGCCGTGGCACCCCTACCACCCGCGCTATCATCGGAACCCCGCGCCCGGCGTCGTGCCCTGGGCGTTCTGCGAGGAGTTCGGCGTGGCCTCGGTGACGTGGTTCCACGCGCACGCCGCGGACGTGATCCAGTACGCGCTGGGCGTGGAGGAGAGCGGCCCGGTCGAGATCCTCCACCCGAGCGGCGGCGCCTTCCCGACGCTGACGTGCCGGTATGCCGACGGGACGCTGCTGCATCATGTGGACCACTGGGGCCAGGTGAAGCAGCTCTATCGGGCGGTGCCGGACACGGCGCGGCTCGAGGGCAACTTCGGCGGCGTTTTCGTGGGGGAGCGGGGCTGGCTGACGTCCATGACGGGCGGCGGCCCGATCGAAGGGGGGCCGGAGGCGCTCTTCCAGGACCTGCCGCTGGTCACGCGCGAGGTGAGCGCCGGCGACAACAACCATCACGCCAACTGGTTCGAGTGCATCCGCACGCGGCAGCGGACCCGCTGCGACGCGGAGATCGGGCACCGCTCCGCGTCGCTCGGCCACGTGGTGATCATCGCGCACAAGCTGCAGCGGTCGTTGACGTGGGATCCCGCCACGGAGGCGTTTGTCGGTGACGACGAGGCCAACCGGCTGCGCTCGCGCGCCATGCGCCAGCCGTGGCGGCTGTGAGGGGACGCGGCGGGGCCCGGGGCTCGCGTCCCCCCGCTGAAGGGCCCTCCCGGCCGGGGGTGCAGACGGGACGCGGTCACCGGTTCTTGAACTCCGCCACGCCGATGAAGCCGTCGAGCTGCCCCCAGGCGCAGAGGGCCGCGACGACCCCCCCCAGGACCGGGATGAGCGTGAATCCGGCCAGCAACCAACACGTCTCCTCGCCCGTGCCGGGCTGGGAGTTTCGCTCTCCTTGGCCGGCGGCCCCCCGGTTTCCGCTCCGGCGCCCCGGCGGAAATCCCCCTTTCCATTGTCCCTCCCCCGACCCTTCGCTATACTGCCTCCGTTCACATGTCGTGGAACACGAGGGGGGAGAGGCGCTTGAAGCGCCTGTCCGCGGAACGGGGACGGAGTGGAAATCCGCGACGTGCTGTAAATGTCATTTTCCGGATACGCGTGTATGGCAAATCCAGAGGAAGCGGTGCCGCCGTCACGCCTCGAAGTGCTTGTCATCCGGGGCATCGGCGCTGTTGCGCACGGCTCCGACACGATGGCTTGCTATGCCGCCGTGCTGACGCCCGAACCCGGCTGCATGTCGAGCAGCGGCCAAAACATCATCTGCGACCGGGTCTTGCGCTTCTATGGCGCGTCCACGGCCCTCAAATCCCACCGCCCCATTGCGGAGGGCGAAACGGTTTCCCTTCAAAAGCAAAGCGATGACGCCTTCCAGCTGCTTGTCGGCCAGGATGTTTACGCCCTTCGCGCTCCGGAAGGGAAGCGGATGGATGTCAAGTGGGGCGACTTCAGCAGCATGGACAACCGGTCCTCGGCGGACCGCAGGCAAGCCATCAACAAGTACGTCATGAGCGTGCTGAGAAAGCCGCTTTGACCGCGGCGCGGCAGGGCGTCCGCTGGCTCTACCCGGACGCGCACGGCAATAAAAGGCGCAAATCGGCTGGCGCCGGGGTGGCTCTTCGCATATAAAGGGCGGTGCCTGCGTTGGACTCGGCTCCGTACGTGTGACACGCGGCCCCCCTGACCCATGAAAGCCTGCCCTCGCCTCCGCATCGCAGCCCTGGCCCTTCTGGCCGGCTGCACGATCCCTGCCGCCAACGATCGTCAGGTCGGGGACGTCGGCGGGGCCTCTCCCCGGCCCGCCGCGCTCCGCGCGGCCGACGAGGGGATGTGGACCTTCGACAACCTCCCCCGCGACGCCCTCCGGCGGCAGTACGGCTTCACCCCCTCGCCGGAATGGCTCGAGCACGTCCGGCTTTCCGCCGTCCGGTTCGGCGGCGCCTCCGGCTCCTTCGTCTCGCCCCGCGGCTTGGTCCTTACCAACCACCACGTCGCCCTCGGCCAGCTCCAGAAGCTCTCCACGCCCGGACGGGACCTCGTCCGCGACGGATTCCTCGCCGGCTCCCCCGACGAGGAGCTCCGCTGCCCGGACCAGGAGCTCAACGTCCTTGTCTCCACGGAGGACGTCACCGACCGCGTCGCCGGCGCCGTCGACCCCGCCGCCCCTCTGGACCGGCAGAACAGGCAGCGCAAGGCCGAGATCGCCCGTATCGAGAAGGAGTCCACGGACCGGACCCGCCTCACGTCCACCGTCGTCACGCTCTACCAGGGCGGCCAGTACGTCCTGTACGGCTACAGAAAATATACCGATGTCCGATTGGTCTTCGCACCCGACATCCAGGCCGCGTTCTTCGGCGGGCACTCCGACAACTTCACGTACCCGCGGTTCTGCCTGGATTTCGCGTTCTTCAGGGCGTACGAGGACGGCCAGCCCGCGCACACCGTACATTACCTGAAGCTCAACCCGTCCGGCCCGGCGGAAGGCGACCTGGTCTTCGTCGCCGGCCATCCCGGGCACACGAACCGGCTCCGGACCGTCGCCGGGCTCGCGCACGACCGCGACGTCCGCCTGCCCGCGTCGCTCGAGAGCCTGACGCGGCGGCGCAGGGCCCTGGTCGCGTATGCCGCCCGCGGCGCCGAGCAGGCACGGCAGGTCCAGAGCCTCCTCTTCGGCGTCGAGAACGGTCTGAAGGCCGTCACGGGCTACCGGGAAGGCCTCGGGAATCCGGCGGTGTTCATGCGCCTCGCCGACGCCGAGAAGGACCTGCGGGACCGGATCGCCCGACGGCCGGACCTGGCGGCCTCGGCCGCCGGCTCGTTCGACCGGATCGCCGGGGCGCTCCGGAAAGACGCCGCGCGACGGCTGCAGACCACCCACTATCCGCTTCCCGGCTCGCGGCTCCTGAACATCGCCGCACAGCTCGTGCGCTACGTCGTTGAAGTGAAAAAGCCGAACGACACGCGCTACGAGGAGTTCCGCGACTCCAACCTGGACTCGCTCCGACGGCACCTCTTTTCGCCCGAGCCGGTCTATCCCGAGCTGGAGGCGTTCCTCCCGGGCCACGAGCCTGCTCGAGGCCCGGGAGGCCCTGGGGTCGGACGATCCGCTGGTCGCCGCCGCGCTCGGGGGGGACGAGCCCGCGCCGCTGGCGCGCCGGCTCATCGAGGGCACGCAGCTGGCCGACCCCGCTGTCCGGAAGGCGCTCGTGGAGGGAGGCCGGCCGGCCGTCGAGGGATCCGGGGACCCGCTGATCGTCCTCGCCCGCCGTCTGGACCCGCTCTGGCGCGAGCTGCGCGCCTGGCACGAGGACAACGTCCAGTCCGTGGAGCTGATCGAGGGCCGGCGGATCGCCGGCGCCCGGTTTGCGATCTACGGGCGGACCGCCTACCCCGACGCCACCGGGACCCTGCGTCTCTCCTTCGGACGGGTGCTCGGGTACGAGCAGGGCACGACGCGAATCCCCTGGAAGACCACCTTCTACGGCCTCCTGGACCGGACGGCCGCGTTCGACAACCGGCCGCCGTTCGACCTCCCGAAGCCGGTCGCCGCGCGACGGGCGGAGATCGACCTGGGAACCCCGCTCGACTTCGTCACGACGAACGACATCATCGGCGGCAACTCCGGGAGCCCGGTGATCGACCGGTCCGGCGCCTGCGTCGGCGTGATCTTCGACGGCAACATCCAGAGCCTGGGCTGGTCGTACGCGTACGACGACGCGGCGGGCCGGGCGGTCGCGGTGCACGCCGCGGCCATCCGCGAGGCGCTCCGGACGGTCTACCGCGCCCCCCGCCTGCTGGCGGAGCTCGACACCCCCTGAGGGTGCCGACGGACGTCCGCGATGGGCGACCTGAAGGCCGACGACGCGCCGGTGCCGGCCGGCAAGTGACCGCTCGCCCCGAAGGATGCGCTTCGCGCATTCCTTCGGGGCTCGCTCTGCAACAGACGGCGCGGCGTGCGGCCGCCGCGCCGTCTGTTGCATTCCCAGTCGCGCAAAGGAGAACGTCCTGTGAAAGGCTGGCTCCCCGCTGTCGTCGGCCTGCTCGCGACGGTCCTCCCCGGGTGCGCGTCCGCGCCCCCGGGCCCCGCCGGCGGCCTCGCCCGCAGCGCCCCCGAGGAACAGGGCGTCTCGTCCGCCGCCATCCTCTCCTTCCTCGAGGCGGTGGACGCGATCGACGCCATGCACAGCGTGATGATCGTCCGTCACGGAAAGGTGGTCGCCGAGGGCTGGTGGGCGCCCTGGGAGGCCGGCAGCCCCCACGAGCTCTACTCCCTCAGCAAGAGCTTCACCTCCACCGCCGTCGGGCTGGCGGTCGCGGAAGGGCGGCTCTCCATCGACGACCCGGTGCTGAAGTTCTTCCCCGACGACGCGCCCCCCGACCCGTCGGAGAATCTCCGGGCGATGCGCGTGCGCGACCTCCTGACCATGTCGGCCGGCCACCAGGACGAGACGTCCTCCGCGCCGGACACGATCACCGCGAAGTCGTTCCTCGCCCATCCCGTGCCCCACCAGCCGGGCACCCGCTTCAAGTACAACACCCCGGCGACGTTCATGCAGTCGGCCATCGTCCAGAAGGTGACGGGCCAGACCGTGCTCGAGTACCTCCGCCCGCGGCTCTTCGAGCCGCTGGGGATCGAGTCGCCCGTCTGGAAGTCGAGCGCACAGGGGATCTCGCTGGGCGGCTACGGACTGAGCGTGCGCACGGAGGACATCGCGCGGTTCGGCCAGCTCTACCTGCAGCGCGGCCGGTGGCAGGGGAAACAGCTGATCCCGGAGTCGTGGGTCGACCTCGCGACGTCCCGCCAGGTGCCGAACGGGAGCAACCCGAAGAGCGACTGGAACCAGGGCTACGGCTTCCAGTTCTGGCGCTGCCGCCACGGGGCGTACCGGGGGGACGGCGCGTTCGGCCAGTACTGCATCGTCCTGCCGAATCAGGACGCGGTGATCGCCATCACGAGCGGCCTCAAGGACATGCAGGCGGTGCTCAACCTCGTCTGGGACCGGCTCCTCCCGGGATTCCAGGCCGGGGCGCTCCCGGCGGATCCCGCCGGCGCTGCCCGGCTGCGCGAGCGGCTGGCGGGGCTCCGGGTGCGGACCGTGGAAGGCGGGACGACGTCGCCCGTCGCGTCGAAGGTCGGCGGGAAGCGATTCGTGTTCCCCGCAAACGACCAGAAGCTGGAGTGGATCGCGCTCCGCCCGTCCCCCGACGGGAAGCGGACGGAGGTCTCCCTCCGGGTGGATGGCGCGGACCGGACGATCGCGTGCGGATACCGCGAGTGGGCGAAGGGAACGGGCGCATTTGACGCTTATGCGGGCGCGCCGGCGTCGGCCAGCGGCGCGTGGACGGCCGCCGACACCTTCGTGATCAGGCAGTGCCTCACGGAGACCCCCTTCGTGCTGACGATGGCGCTCCGCTTCTCCGGCGCCGAGGTGACGCTCGCGCGCGAGATGAACGTGGGCTTCGGCCCGACGAAGAAGCCGGCGCTGACGGGAAAGGCCGAGTGAGGTACCCTGCCCCAGAGGGGCGGAGAAACTCACTCCCCGATGGGTGCGTCCGTTCTTCGGACATCACCCCGTCCGACTTTCAGCCACCGCTTCGGCTCCGTGCCGGATTGACCGCCCGAAGGCAGGCGCCACGCCTTAATCATCTGGCTGCCGGCACTTGCAGCCACCCGAGACCGACTTCTTGTCAGTCATGGCATGCCAATTGCTCGTGTATCACGCGGTTTCGATTGCCTTCGACCTGGCAGTCCCGGGTGGGTTCGTGCATACGAATGAACGGGCACCCGGCTATACTACACGGGATTCGCAATCCGACAGGCAATCCAGGGGCTGACATGAACAGGGTTTCGGCGCTCATTCCCGCCGTACTGACGGCCTCGTGCTTCACGCTGGCCGGTGGCGCATCGTTTGCGGAGCCGGCGCCGGCGGGCCGGATCGACCCGCTCGTATTCGGTCGCCTGGAACGGCTGGGGATTCGGCCGGCCGACGCCTGTACGGACGCGGTCTTTGTGCGGCGCGTCTACCTCGACGCGATCGGAACGCTTCCCGGCGCGGAGGAGGCCAGGGCGTTTCTCGAGGACCGAAGCCCGGACAAGCGGGCGGTCCTGGTCGACCGGCTGCTGGAACGGGAGGAGTTCGCGGACTACGCGGCCATGAAATGGTGCGATCGCCTGAGGGTCAAGTCGGAATTCCCCATCAACCTGTGGCCCAACGCCGTGCAGGCGTACCATCGCTGGATCCGGACGAGCATCCGGGACGGCCTGCCGTACGACCGCTTCGTCCGCGAGATGCTCACGGCCAGCGGCAGCAATTTCCGCAGGCCGCAGGTCAACTTCTACCGGGCGGTCCAGAGCAAGTCCCCCCGGACGCTGGCGCAGGCGGTGGCCCTGACGTTCATGGGAACGCGGGCGGACCGGTGGCCGGAGGAGCGCCAGGACGGCATGGCGGCGTTCTTCTCGCGCGTGGGCTACAAGTCGACGGCGGAATGGAAGGAGGAGATCGTCTATTTCGACCTGGCGAAAGCCGATGCGGCGCTGGAGGCCGTCTTCCCCGACGGCACCCGGGTCACGATCCCCCCGGGGCAGGATCCGCGCGAGGTCTTCGCGGACTGGCTGATCACCGCCCCCAACCCGTGGTTCGCGCGGAACGCCGTGAACCGCGTCTGGTCCTGGCTCGTGGGACGCGGCATCATCGACGAGCCGGACGACATCCGGCCGGACAATCCGCCCGTCCATCCCGAGCTGCTGGCCCTCCTGGAGCAGGAGCTGGTCGCGAACCGGTACGACCTGAAGTCGATCTACCGGATGATCCTGAAATCGAAGGCCTACCAGCTCTCCTGTCTTCCCGCGACGGACGACCCCGCCGCCGGGCGGCATTTCGCGTTCCATCCGGCGCGCCGTCTGGAGGCCGAGACGCTGATCGACGCCATCAACCGGGTCACCGGCTCGACCGAGAAGTATTCCAGCTCCATCCCGGAGCCGTACTCGTTCATCCCCGAGAAGCAGCGCACGATCGCGCTGGCGGACGCCAGCATCACCAGCCCCTTTCTCGGCCTGTTCGGGCGCTCGCCGCGCGACACCGGCCTGGAATCGGAGCGCAACAACGCCCCGAGCTGCTCCCAGCGTCTGCATCTCCTGAACTCGAGCCACATCCAGCGCAAGCTGGAGTCGTGCGCCCGGATCCGCGCCCTGCCGGCGTCCGCCGGGAGCCTGGGCGCCGCGGTCGACGATCTGTACCTGGCGATCCTGTCGCGCCCGCCGACCGCCGACGAGCGGAAGATCGTGGAGGCGTACCGGCCGGCCGCCGGCGGAATCCGACAGGCCGGACTGGACCTGGCCTGGGCCTTGATCAACACCGCGGAATTCCAGTTCCGGCATTGAGCCGGGAGCAGACGGAGCGCGCATCGCATGAACAGACCCGTCTCCCGGCGCGACGCGCTCCGCCGCGGCATCGCCGGCGCGGCCGGATGGTGGCTGGCCGACCGCCTGGCGATCCGGGCCGCGGCCGCCCCGCCTCCGTCCGCGCCCGGCACGCGGGCGAAGTCGGTCATCCAGATCTGGCTCTGGGGCGGTGCGCCGCACCTCGACACCTTCGACCCGAAGCCCGAAGCCGGGAGCGACTACGCCGGGCCGTTCAAGGCGATCGAGACCAGCGTGCCCGGCATCCGGATCTGCGAGCTCCTGCCGCTGCTGGCCCGACAGGCGGGCCACTACGCCATCCTCCGCGGCATGACGCATGGCAGCAACGCCCACGAGACCGCGACCTACATGGTCCAGACCGGCCGCAAGGCCGGCGAACGCGCGGTCTACCCGTGCGCCGGAGCCATCGTGTCGCTGTTCAAGGGCGCCGAGGGCGGACCCCCGGGAGGCGTTCCGCCCTATATCGTGCTGACCGAGCCGCCCGGCCGTTTCGACGAGGCGGGATTCCTCGGGGCCCGCGGCAAGCCCTTCGCCACCGGCGGCGACCCCTCGCAAAGCCGGTTCATGGTGGAAGGCATATTGGCGGAAGGCATGACCGACCCGCAGCAGCGAGCCCGGCGCGAGCTGCTCAACCGGCTCAACACGCTGCCCCGGGCCCTGCCGGAGAACGCGGCGCTGAAGGCCTTCGTGAAGGCGGAGGATCAGGCCTACGACATGATCCTCGGCGAGGGCTCGACGATCTACGACCTGTCCCGGGAGAAGGACGGGTTGCGCGAACGATACGGGCGCAACAAATTCGGACAATCCTGCCTGATGGCCCGCCGGCTGGTCGAAAAGGGGGTCCCGTACGTCACCATCAATTTCGACGGCTGGGATACGCACAAGGACAATTTCACCACCCTGCGCAAGAAGCTGCCGGAGCTGGACGCCGGCCTGGCGACCCTGCTCCAGGACCTGTCCGAACGGGGCCTCCTGGACAGCACCCTCGTCTGGTGCGGCGGCGAGTTCGGCCGCACGCCCCGGGTGGACTGGGGGGCGCCCTGGAACGGGGGCCGCGGTCACTGGGGCCGGGCCTTCTGCGCCGTGCTGGCCGGCGGCGGATTCCAGGGCGGGCGCGTGGTCGGCGCCACGGACGCCAAGGGCGAGGAGGTGAAGGATCGCCCGGTCTCCCCCTGCGATCTCCTCGGCAGCCTGTATGTCCAGCTCGGCATCGACGCCGAGGCGAAGCTGCCCCACCCGCAGGGCCTCGACGCCCGCGTGATGCCCGCCGCCGCCGAAGGGGTCCCCCGCTACGGCATCCTGAAGGAGCTCCTCTAGGGCCATGAGACGATTCCTGTGGATGACGGCAGGGCTGGCGGTGGCGTGGGCGGCGCCGGCGGCGGAGCGCGAGCCGCACATCGGGTACGTCTATCCCGCCGGCGGACGGCAGGGCACGACGTTCGAGGTGGTGATCGGCGGCGCGAACCTGAACGAGGCCACCGCCGCGTTCGTCTCCGGCACGGGCGTCCAGGCCACGCTGCTCCGGCAGGAACGGCAGGTGACGCCGAAGGAGCAGCAGGAGCTTCGGGAGAAGATCGCCCGGCTCCAGGAAAAGCGGAAACAGGGGATCCGGCTGACGCCCGAGGAGATCAAGGCTTCCGAGGAGATGCGAAGGACCCTCACGAACTTCGGGCGGCGGCTGACCAATCCGTCGCTCGGCGAGTTCATCACGCTCCGGGTCTCGGTGGCCGCGGACGCCGCCCCCGGCCATCGCGAGATCCGCCTGGGTGCGCAGGCCGGCCTGTCGAATCCGCGCCTGTTCCACATCGGGGAGTTCCCGGAATACAGCAAGAAGGACTGGAAGAACATCCCCAAAGAGAAAGCGAGCATGGATCCGGAGCTGGATCCGGCGCCGCCCCCCGTCGACATCACGCTGCCGGCCACCCTGAACGGCCAGATCCCTCCCGGGGGCGTCGACCGGTACCGGTTCACGGCGCGGGCGGGGCAGCAACTGGTGGTGGACGTCAGCGCACGGGAGTTGATCCCGTACGTGGCCGACGCCGTCCCCGGCTGGTTCCAGGCCACGGCGGCGCTGTATGATGCGCACGGCCGGGAGGTCGCCTCGTCCGACGATTTCTGGTTCCGCCCCGACCCGGTGATCCTCTATCGCATCCCGCATGACGGCGAGTACCTGCTGGATGTCCACGACTCGCTCTATCGGGGCCGCGAGGATTTCATCTATCGCATCACCGTGGGGGAGCTGCCGTTTGTCACCGGCCTGTTCCCGCCCGGCTGCCGGATCGGCACTCCGGTCGCCCTGGCCGTCAGCGGCTGGAATCTGCCGTCGAACCCGGTCCGGCTGGATCCCGCGAGCCCGCAGCCCGGCCTGGTCCCGTTCCAGGTGAACCGGCGCTCCAATCCCATGCCCGTCTGCCTGGATACGCTGCCGGAAGGCCTGGACATCGAGCCCAACGACACGATGGCGGCCGCCCAGCCCGTCGCCCTGCCCGTGATCGTCAACGGCCGCATCGACAAGCCCGGCGACTGGGACGTCTTCCGTTTCGACGGGCAGGCGGGCCAGCGCGTGGTCGCCGAAGTCCACGCGCGCCGGCTCGATTCCCCGCTGGATTCCGTGCTCCGGCTCTTCGATCCCGCCGGCCGCCCGATCGCCTTCAATGACGACCAGGAAGACAAGGCCTCCGGGCTGCACACGCACCACGCGGATTCCTATGTGTCCGTCGCGCTGCCGGAGACCGGCTGCTACCGCGTCGCCCTCGGCGACATCCAGCACGCCGGAGGCCCGGCCTGGCGCTACCGGCTGCGGCTCAGCGCCCCCCGGCCCGATTTCGAGCTGCGGATCGCCCCCTCCAGCCTCAACGTCCACGGCGGCGCCAGCGTCCCGATCACCGCCTTCGCTCTCCGCAAGGACGGCTTTTCCGGCGAGATCGCGCTGGCCCTGAAAGAGGCCCCGCCGGGCTTCAAGCTCACGGCCGCCGTCATCCCGGCCCACCAGGACACGGTGCGCTTCACCCTGTCCGTGCCGGCCACCCCCCTGCCGGAGCCGGTCAGCCTGCGCCTCGAAGGCCGCGCCGCCCTCCCGGGCGCCGGCGTTGTCCGGACGGCCGTGCCGGCGGACGACATGATGCAGGCTTTCGCCTACCGGCACCTGGTTCCCGCCCAGGACCTGAAGGTGGCCGTCATCGGACGCTTCCGCCCGGGGGACGAGGTGAGGCTGCTGGCCGCCCCCCCCGTCCGGATTCCCGCCGGCGGATCCGTCCGCATACCGGTGAGCCTGCCCCTCGGCCCCTTCCTGGACCGGATCGAATTCGAGCTGAGCGAGCCGCCGGACGGCATCACCCTCCAGACGGTCTCGCCCGCGGAGCTGGTGCTGAAGGCCGACGCCGCCCGGCTCAAGCCCGGCCTGCAAGGCAATCTCATCGTCCGGGTCTCCGGCGAACGACGACAGGCTCCGGAGAATCCGTCGGCGCCGGTGGACAAGCGGCGCATCCCGCTCGGCGCCCTGCCGGCCATCCCCTTTGAGATCGTCCGGTGATGCGCCGGGCGCCGTGCCCGGGGTCGCTGCGGCGATTCCACGGATCGTGAGCCGCGAGAGCCCCCGCCCGTTAAGCTCCAGGGTCCCCCCCCCGGACGATTCGTCGGGGTGATCCGTCAGATGGAACGCGCGAAAGTGCTGGTCAAAAAGAAGGCTTTGGCATATACGGGAACCCCATATCCTGACCGTTCGTGCAGTCGAGGGCCCCCCATGGGTATTGCCGCAATAACCGGGACTGAACCGGCCCGTCGCCGGGTGCTCGCGTTGGGGGTGCTCTGCGTCGCGTGGCTTGGCGTTTCGCCGGCCCCTCAGGCCCGTGCCGCCGATCTGAATCCGCCCAAGGAGGAGCTCGTCAAGATCTTCGAGGCGCGAACCTTCGACGACGGCGCCGGCCGCGCGTTGAAGTACCGCCTCTTCATCCCGAAAGGCTACGCGGATACCACGATTCGCTATCCCCTCACGGTCTTCCTGCACGGCTCGGGCGAGAGCGGCGACGACAACGCGTCCCAGCTCATCAACAACGGCCCCGGCGCGCTCTCCCATCCGGCCACGCAGGAGAAGTTCCCCTCCTTCGTCCTCTGCCCCCAGTGCCCGAAGGGCGGGCAGTGGGGATACTACCGCGGGGACATCACGCCGGCCGGCACGGTGGTGGCGATCGTCCGCGCGCTGCAGAAGGAGTTCCGCATCGACCCCGACCGCATCTACGTCACGGGCCTCTCGCTGGGCGGCATGGGCGCGTGGTACGCGATCGCCGAGCACCCCGACCTCTTCGCGGCGGCCGTGCCGGTCTGCGGCGCGGGCGACGTGAGCCGGGTCGACCGGATCCGCTCCATCCCGGTCTGGGCCTTTCACGGCATGGACGACAAGGCCGTCCCGATCGCCGGCCCGACCCGCTGGGCGAAGGAGATCGCCGGAGACCGGGACATGGTCCGGGCGCTGAAGGATGCCGGCGGGGACGCCCGGATCACCGAGTACGAGAAGCAGGGGCACGCCGTCTGGGGGGCGGCCTATGCCGACCCGGGGCTGATGCCGTGGCTGTTCGCGCAGGTCAAGTCCCGCG
>CAYUME010000003.1:0-33120 GCA_964445475.1 uncultured Planctomycetia bacterium | reverse complement strand
GGAGCGCCGTCAGCCACGCCCTCACCCTCCACCGCCCGCTCCCGGAGCCGCGCCGGATCGCGATGCGCGGCGCCGGGCCGGTCTATGCCGTCGACGGCACGCCCGTCGACTGCGTCAAGTTCGCCCTCGACCGGCTCTGCCGGCGCCGGCCCGACCTCGTCGTCTCGGGCATCAACCACGGACCGAACCTGGGGATCGACATCTTCTACTCGGGGACGGTAGGGGGGGCGGCGGAAGGGGCGTTCGCGGGGATCCCCGCCGTGGCCGTCTCGCTGGCCGTGCCGCGGGACAAGCCCCAGGGGGCGGACTTCGCCTCGGCCGCCCGGCTGGCCGTCCGCCTTGTCCGCCAGGCCCGGGCCCGGAAGCTCCTGCTGCCGGGCCGGCTGCTCAACGTCAATCTCCCCAACCGGCCCCGGCCCCGCGGCGTGCGGTGGACGGAGATGGACCGCGGGCCGTGGACGGAGGAATACGTCCGCCGGGCCGACCCGCGCGGGCGCGCCTACTATTGGATCCAGGGCCTTCCCGCCCCGGCCGCACCGCAGGCCCGCGACGGCCGCCCTCCGACCGACCACGCCGCGGTCGCCGCGGGCTTCGTCTCCGTAACCCCGCTCCGGTTCGACCTCACGGACCACCGCCTGCTGCGGAGCCGGCGCCAGGGCGGCCTGTGGTGAGCCGCCCGGCGCGGGCCCGCCCGCCAGGCGGGCCGAGCTCCCACGGCAGAAGGCGCCAGGAAGAACGCCATGGACGACTGGACGCCTCTTGGCCGCCGCGCGCGGGACGGCGTCCCGCCCTCCCGCGACGAGGCCCTCGCGGTGCTGTGCGCCCCCGAGGCCGAGCTCCTCCCGATCCTCCACGCCGCGTTTCTCCCCCGCGAGCGCTTCCACGGGCGCCGCGTCCGCCTCCACGTCCTGATGAACGCCAAGAGCGGGCGCTGCCCGGAAGACTGCCGGTTCTGCGCCCAGTCGGCGCACGCGGAGGCGGACGTGAAGGACTACCCGCTCGTCCCGCCGGGGGCGATCGTCGACGGGGCGCTCCGCGCGCGCGACCTCGGGGCGGCCGTCTACTGCGTCGTGACCAGCGGCCGCGGGCCGTCGGCCCCGGAGCTCGACGCCCTCTGCTCCGCCGCCCGGGAGATCCGGAACCGCGCTCCCGGGCTGAGCCTCTGCTTTTCCCTCGGCGCCCTCGACGACGCGGCGGCCTCGCGCCTCCGCGAGGCCGGCGCCGACCGGTTCAACCACAACCTCGAGACGTCCGCGCGGCGCTACCCCGAGGTCTGCACCACCCACGCCTTCGCCGACCGCGTCGCGACGGTCCGCGCGGTGAAGCGCGCCGGCCTCCACGCCTGCTGCGGCGGGATCGTCGGGATGGGGGAGCGCCCGGAGGATGTCGTCGACCTCGCGTTCGCGCTGCGCGAGCTGGACGTCGACTCGATCCCGGTGAACTTCTTCAACCCGCGGCCGGGGACGGGCCTCGCGGACCGGCCGGCGATCCCTCCGTCCTATGCCCTCCGGGCGCTGGCGATGGTGCGGCTGGTGAACCCGACGAAGGACATCCGGGCGGCGGGCGGCCGGGAGGCGGTGCTGCGGTCGCTGCAGCCGCTGGCGTTTTTCGCGGCCAGCTCGATCTTCGTGGAGGGGTACCTCACGACGCCGGGCCAGGGGGCGGACGCGGACCGGCGGATGATCGCCGACGCGGGCTTCGAGATCGAGGTCGAGGCGGCGCGGGAGAGGCGGGATCCGCCGGGGAACGCGGACGGGCGTGGATGACCGCGGAGAGGAAACGGCGCCGGGGGCTCCTGGAGGCGCGGATTCGGAAGGCGGGGGGAGTCTGATTCGGCCCCGCGCCTCGGATCATCGACCGACGGAGAAAACGCCGGGGACTCCGAGAGATCAGATGCAAGTCCCACAAGCCATCGTTTTCTGATAGCATGCCTCCCGAAAGGCGGGAACGGATTATGGCCGAGAACGATCCTTCCGGCTTTCTCGACGCCCTCCGCCGCGACCTGGCGGAGCTGGAGGCGCTGGGACTCCGGCGTGTGCTCCGGACGATCGACCGCGCGGACGCGACCCGGATCGTCGTTGACCGGCGGACCTTCATCAATTTCTCCTCGAACGATTACCTCGGCCTCTCCGTCAATCCCCGCGTCCGCGCCGCCGCGGCCAACGCGATCCTCGAGCAGGGCTGGGGCGCCGGCGCGTCCCGCCTCCTCTCCGGCACCCGCGCCGTCCACGCGGAGGCCGAGCGGCGCCTGGCCGCCTTCCGCGGCACGGCGGCCGCCCTCCTGTTCCCCTCCGGCTACGCGGCCAACCTCGGGCTGTTTCAGGCCCTCGGCGGCGCAGAGACCGTCGTCGTCTCCGACGCCCTCAATCACGCCAGCCTCGTCGACGCCTGCCGGCTTTCGCGGGCGGCCGTGCGCGTCGTCCCGCACCGGGACGTCGAGGCCGCGCGGTGCGCGCTGGCGGAGGCCCGGGACGCGCGGCGCCGGGTCCTCGTCACCGACGCCGTCTTCAGCATGGACGGGGATATCGCCCCCCTCCGCGCCCTGCTGGCCGTCGCCCGCGCGACGGGCAGCGTCTTCGTAGTTGACGACGCCCACGGCAACGGCGTCCTCGGATCCTCCGGCCGCGGGACGCTCGAGGAGCTCGGCCTCGACCCGGCCGCGCCGGACGTGATCGTCACCGCGACGCTGAGCAAAGCCTTCGGAGGGACGGGCGGATTCGTCTGCGGCGCGCGCGAGATGGTCGACTGGCTGGTGACGCGGGCGCGGGCGTTCATCTACACCACCGGGATCGTCCCGGCGGCCGCCGCGGGGGCGACCGCCGCCCTGGAGGTCATGGAGACCGACCCCTGGCGCCGCCGTGACGTGCGCGCCCACGCGCGCCGGCTGCGGGAGCGGCTGCGCGATGGCCGGCCGGAGCTGGCCGCCGCCTGGTCGCCCGAATCGTGGGACGTCCCGATCGTCCCCCTCGTCGTCGGCGACACGGCAGGGACAATCCGGGCGGCGGAACGCCTGCTCGACCGCGGGTTCTACGCCCCCGCTATCCGACCTCCGACCGTCCCGGACGGGACGGCGCGGCTGCGCCTGAGCCTTTCGGCAGAGCACACCGAAAAAGACATCGACGCGCTGGCGGCGGCGATGTGCGAGGCGCTGGACCGGTGACCGGCGCGGCCGGAGGGCTCCCGCCGCGCGGGGCGCCCCGCAGGCTGGCCTTCCCTTCCCGTTCCTGATTTAATACCCTTCCCATGACCGAGTCTGCCTCCTGGCGCGAGCGAGACCGGCGCGTCCTCTGGCATCCCTTCACCCAGCAGCTCGGCTGGATGGACGAGACGGTCCCCGTTATCGTCGCCGCCGAGGGTGTGCAGCTGGTCGACGTCGACGGCCGCCGCTACCTCGACGGCGTCTCTTCCCTCTGGTGCAACCCCCACGGCCATCGCGTCCCGGCGATCGACGAGGCGGTTCGCGCCCAGCTCGACCGCGTCGCCCACACGACCCTGCTCGGGCTCACCCACCCGCCCGCCATCGCGCTGGCCGAGCGCCTCGTCCGTCTCGCCCCGCCCGGGCTCGCCCGCGTCTTCTATTCCGACAGCGGGTCCGAGGCGATGGAAATCGCGCTGAAGATCGCGTACCAGCACTGGCAGCAAGTGGACGTCCCGCGACCCGAGACCGGGGTCCCGGGCTCTGCGCGCGGGCACACCGCGCCGGACGCCGCTCCCGCGTTCCACGCCGCGCTGGAGGCGGCGGGGGACGAGGCGCTCGCGGGAGCCGTCGAGGCCCTTGATGACGCGGCGCTGGCGCGGGCCCTCGCGGGATGTCCGGCGACGCTGGCGGCCAAGGTCTTCCGGCACGTGCCGCGGGCGCGTGCGCTCGACGTCCGCCGGCGGATCGGCCGACTGGCCGGCCCTCCGGACGCGGTGGCCGCCGCGCGCTGCGCGTTCCTGGGCCGGCTGGGGAGGAGCCGCCCACCCGACGCACCCGGCCCCCGACGCCGGCGCGTGACCGATCCGAGACGCAAGCAGGCCTTCCTCACCTTCGGCGAAGCCTATCACGGGGACACGGTCGGATCCGTCAGCCTCGGCGGAATCGACCTGTTTCACGGCGCCTACGGCCCGCTTCTCTTCCGGACGGTCCGAGCCCCCTCGCCCGCCGCCCCGGGCGCGCTCGAGGCGGTCGAACGCCTCGTGGCCGAGCGCCACGACGACCTGGCGGCGGCCGTGATCGAGCCCCTGGTCCAGGGCGCGGCCGGCATGCTCGTTCACCCGCCCGGCTTCCTCCGCCGCCTCCGCGCGCTCTGTCACGAACAGGACATCCTCCTGATCTGCGACGAGGTGGCCACCGGCTTCGGCCGGACGGGGACGATGTTCGCCTGCGAGCAGGAAGGGGTGACGCCCGACCTGATGGCCGTCGCCAAGGGGCTGACCGGCGGCTACCTGCCGCTGGCCGCGACGCTCGCCACCGAGGCGGTCTATTCCGCGTTCCTCGGACCGTTCGAGTCGAAGACGACGTTCTTCCACGGACACACCTACACCGGAAACCCGCTGGCCTGTGCGGCGGCGCTGGCGAGCCTCGACGTGTTCGAACGGGACCGGGTGATCGAGGGGCTTCCTCCGAAGCAGGAGGCCTTCGCGGCGGGGCTCGCGCAGCTGGAGACGCACCCGCATGTGCGCGAGGTGCGCCGGTGCGGTCTCATGGCGGGCGTGGAGCTGGTGCAGGACAAGACCGCCGGGACGCCTTATGCGTACGCGGAGCGGCGGGGCCATCGCGTCATCGTGGAAGCGCGGGCGCGCGGCGCGATCCTCCGGCCGTTGGGGGACGTGATCGTCCTTCTGCCCCCCCTGGCGATGTCCGTCGACGACCTGGGCCGTTTGATCGAGATCACGCGCGCGTCGATCGACGCCGCGACGCGCTGACGCGGCCGCCGGGAAGCGCCCCGGGATGGATTCCGGGCGAGGACCCGATCTCAGCCCCCCTGTTCCCGGTCGAGCCGGCCCCGCCGGACCCACGCCTGCCAGCAGACCAGGATCCCCGTGATCGCACCCGAGACGCCGGCGGCCACGTCCGCCCACCGGCTGGCGAGGTAGAGGACATGCTGTTCCCGCGGCACGCGCGCCGCGAGGTCTTCGATCAGAACGATCGCCCCCGACGAGGCCGCAACATAGCCCGCAGCGCCCGCGGCCAGGGACGAGACGGCCACCGCCGCCAGCTGGAACCCGACCGGGAGAACCAGCCGGCCGGCGGTCAGCTTCGGACGGGCCCCCCAACGGGCGCAGAGGGCCAGCGGGACCCCGAACATCAGTCCCCACCACCAAGTCGCGCGCACGCCCTGGCCGAGGGCCAGCAGCGCGGGATTGTCCGTGGCGAAAACGGGGGTGTGGCCGACCGTGACGTATTCGAGACAGACCCGCACCATCACTTGGTCCTGCAGGACCCCGTACAGGACGGAGGCCGCAACGGCCAGCCCGACGATCTTCAGGAACTCCATGCGCCCGGAACACCGAAGGGGGAACGGGACTCCGGGCGGCGGTCAGTGCGCCCGTCCGGCTGTCGCCCCGGGATAGTAGTACTGGAGGATCTCCCGGTAGGTCGCCTCCGGGTGGGCTTCCGCGAATCCGCGCGCTCCCTCCTGGCAGAGCCCGACGAGGTGGCCCCACCCACGCCCGTCGATCACCAGCCGGTCTCCGGCGTCCGTCACGTCGAAGGCGAGGCTCCGGAGCTTCGACGAGCCCACCGCCGAGCGGAAATCCCGCCCCGACATCGGACGCTCGCCTCCACGCGGGGACTGCACGACCATCTTGAGCGCCAGGCCGCCGGGGGTCTTCTCGAGGATCCGCACCGCCAGGCCGTCCGCCGCATCCTTGTTCCCGTAGAGCTTCGCCGCCAGGTCCGCTTTTCGCACCTCGACCTTCCACCGGAAATGTTTCGAGTGGCCGCAGTAGGCGCACTCGCGCCCGGCGAGCGGGGGGATGGCCTGCTCGTCGAAGACGACCTTCGACGACTCCGTACGCCCCCCGCAGGTGTTCTGGTAGAAGGTCTTGAAGAGCCGCCCTTCGAACCGGAGGACGACGCCGTAGGTTGCATGGACGGCCTCGATCGCCTCCGGCGTTTCCCCCGTGACCCCCCGGTAGGCTTGCGAGTTGTCGTCGTCGAAGACGTCGAATCCGCGCTTGGACCGGGTGTAGCCGCTCCGGATCTCGTAGGCGGCGTAGGTGCGGGCGACGACGGCCTGGGCCCGGAGCGCCTCGGGGGGCCAGTGTGCCCGCATCTCGCTGGTGATCACGCCCTGCAGGTACCGCTCGAGGCCGAGCTCGTTGATGGCGTCGAGACGCCGGGGCGAGTCCCGCACGCGCAGCCGGAGCGTGCCGCGGTACCGGGTCTTCCCGATCCGGAGCGTCCCGTCGCGAGCGGGGAAGATGAGAACCTCGTCGAGGGGAACCGGGAGCGTGTCCCCCAGACGGATCCCCGGTCCGGGGGCGGGGAGGGGGACCACCTTGGCGTCCAGGCCCGGCCCCTCCCAGAAGACCTCGCGGCCCGCGGGGTCGAGCACCTGCACCGGCCCTTCCACCTGGAGGTCCACGAAGGGGACGTTGAGGGCGTCATTGAGCCCGACCCGGACGACGGGGGGATCGGAGAGGTTGTCGACCCCGAACTCCCCCTCGTAGAGCGGGCCGCGAAGCCATTCCGCCGCGGCCAGGGCGAGGAGCAGGAGCCCGGGGACAACCAGCAACCGCAGCAGGGAGCCCATGATCGCTCCGGGTCGTTGGGGTCCTCGTCATTTCACACGCGTTCCGGCGGGACGGCAGCCCCCACTTCGCACGCCGGGAGAGACCCCGGCCCGCGCCGCGAAGCGCCCCGGGAGAAGCCGAAGGAGACGGGCGGCCGTCACGCGTAGACGTACAGGAATTCGGCCGTCCCGCGCGCGACGAGGTCGAAGTCCCCGAGGTGGGCGGGGACGAGGAACGTTTGTCCGGCCCGGAACGGCATCCGCCGCGTCCCGCCTTTGCCGAATGCGAAGGAACCCCGCCCGCGCAGGGCGACGAGGACGGAGAACCGGTCGCGGGGCTGGGCGATCCGCACCCGCCGGCCCGGGATCTCGATCGATTCGAGGGAGAACTTCTCGCACCGGATCAGGAAGCGCCGCCGTGCCCCGCGGCTCGGGATCGGGACCGGGGTCATCTTGGAGACCCCGAGGGAGTGGAAGTCGGAGACGGCCACCGCCTTGTCGAGGTGGGTCGGGCGCGACCGCCCGCGCGCATCCGTCTGCCCCCAGTCGTAGACGCGGTACGACAGGTCCGAGTTCTGGGAGACTTCCACCAGCACCAGCCCGCCGTACGCGGCGTGGAGGGTGCCCGGGGGCAGGAAAATCACGTCCCCGGTCTCCACCTCCATCTCGTTGAGGTTGGAGCCGACGGTCCCGCGGATCGCGGCCGTGCGGAAATCCTCGGGGGCCGTCCCCGGGAGGACCCCGCGGATGACGCGCGCTCCGCGCTCCGCCTGCAGGATCAACCACGCCTCCGCTTTGCCCGGGTCCCCCTGCTCGTGCCGCAGCGCGAACTCGTCGGGCGGATGGACCTGGACGGAGATCCGGCGCTCCACGTCCAGGAACTTCACGATCAACGGAAACCGGTGGGCGAAGCGAAGGGCATGCTCGTCGCCGAGGATTTCACGGGGCCAGGCGGTGATGAGCTCGTGCAGGGTCATCCCGCGGTGGGCGCCCACGGCGACCCGCGTCGCGTCCCGGCCCCGGTCGGCCAGCTCCCAGGACTCCCCGATCCGCTTCCCGCCCGGTCCCCGCTTGCGGAAGAGCTTTGCCAGCCGCGTCCCGCCCCAGATCTTCTCCTTGAGGATCGGGACAAAGGGATACGGGTACAAATCGAGGGGACTGGGCATAGGGACTCCGGAGAGCACTCGAACCGCTCGCGGGATTGTAAACGAGGGGGTGAGGGAGTCAAGGCGCAAACGCTTTGACTCCCTGTCGCCGGTTGGGCTAGAATCGGTCCTCCGATCTCGCGCGAAGCCCAGGACGCCCTCCGCATGCCTGACCCCATCCTGCTGGTCCCCGTGATCCGCGAGATCCCCGCGGACCTCGAGACCCCGGTTTCCGCCTACCTGAAGCTGGCCGGGGCGGGAGCCCGGTTTCTCCTGGAGAGTGTCGAGCTGGGGGAGAACCTGGGCCGATACTCGTTCATCGGCGTCGGCGGCCGGGAACGGATCGCCGCCCGCGGCGGGCGCTTCGTGGTCGCGGGCGCCCGGGGAACGGAGACCGGCCCGCTTCCGGCGGCCCGGTCCTTGTCCGTGGTCCGCGACCGGCTTCAACGGTACCGCATCGAGCCCCACCCGCTCGTCCCCCGCTTGCTCGGCGGGGCCGTCGGGTTCGTCGGCTACGACTACGTCCGGAGCCTCGAGCGCATCCCGGACCGGCACCGTGACCGGCCCGATCTCCCGGTGTTCGACTTTCTCCTGGCCGATACGCTGGTCGTCTTCGACCACGTGAAGCGGAAGATGCTTCTCGTGGCGCTCGACGCGGAAGGGGATCGCCGCGGGGCCCGGCCCCCGGCGAAGCGCCGGATCGAGGCCCTCGCGCGGGCGCTTCGGCGCCCGCTTCCCGCCACGCAGGCGCGCCCGCGCGCCTCCCGAGGCCGGCCACGATTCGTATCCAACACCGACCCCGCCGACTACGAGGCGGCCGTGCGCCGGGCGAAGGCTCACATCCGGGCCGGCGATATCTTCCAGGGGGTCCTCTCCCACCGGTGCTCGGGAACGATCCGTGCGCACCCGTTCCTCGTCTATCGCGCCCTCCGGATCCTCAATCCGTCGCCGTACATGTTCTACTTCGACTTCCCGGCATTTCGAGGCGCCGTGGACCGCCCGTGGCAGCTGGTCGGCTCCTCCCCGGAGGTCCACGCGAAGCTCGAGCGCGGCCAGGCGATTATCCGTCCCATCGCGGGGACGCGCCCGCGCGGCGCGGACCCCGCCGAGGACGAGGCCCTGCGCCGGGAGCTCCTCGCCAACGAGAAGGAACGGGCCGAGCACGTCATGCTCATCGACCTCGCCCGGAACGACCTGGGCCGCTGCTGCGCATTCGGATCCGTGAAGGTGACCGACCTCATGGTCGTCGAGAAATACTCGCACGTTCAGCATATCGTCAGCGAGGTCGTCGGGACGCTGGCGACGGGGATGGACGCCTTCGACCTGTTCGACGCAACGTTCCCGGCCGGGACGGTCACCGGAGCGCCGAAAGTCCGCGCGATGGAGATCCTCGACGCGCTCGAGCGCGCCCGGCGGGGCCCCTATGCCGGCACGATCGGTTATTTCGGGCTCGGCGGCGAGATGGACATGGCCATCACGATCCGCACCGCCGTCGTGCGGGAGGCCCGGGGCGGGCTGCGCACGGCGTATCTCCAGGCCGGGGCCGGCATCGTCGCCGACAGCGACCCCGCAGGAGAGTGGCAGGAAACAATGAACAAGATGGCCGCCCTGGAACGGGCGGTCCTCATGGCCGAGGAAGGGTTTTAGCGGACATGCTCCTGCTCATCGACAACTACGACTCCTTCACCTACAACTTGGCCCAGTATTTCGGGGAGTTGGGGGAGGAGGTGCGGGTGGTCCGCAACGACGCCCTCACGGTCGCATCGGCGGAAGCGCTCCGGCCGGACCGGCTGGTCATCTCGCCGGGCCCGGGGACGCCGCGGCAGGCCGGCGTATCGAACGCCCTGCTCAAGCACTTCCACGCGCGGATCCCGATCCTCGGGGTCTGTCTGGGCCACCAGTGCCTCGCCCACGTCTTCGGCGGGGAGGTGGTCGGGGCTCCCCGGCTCATGCACGGGAAGGTGTCCGAGATCCACCACGACGGGAAGGGGATTTTCGCCGGGCTTCCCAACCCCTTCACGGCCACGCGCTACCACTCGCTGATCGTGCGGGAGGCGTCGCTCCCCGACCGGTTCGAAGTGACCGCGCGCACCGACCGGAAGGAGGTCATGGGGATCCGGCTCACCGGGCATCCCGTCGAGGGCGTCCAGTTCCATCCCGAGAGTGTCCTGACGGTCCACGGCAAGTCCCTGCTGAAGAACTTCCTCGGCCTGAAACGCTGACCCGGAGCGCCGGCCGGCTGCCGGCCGTTGACCGTGCACCAGATCCTCAAAGACATCCTCCGCACGAAACAACGGGAGTTGGCCGGCCTTCGGGAACGGGTCCCGCTGGCCGACCTGCGGACGAAAGCCCGGGATCGCCCGCCGCCGCGCGACTTCGCCGGGGCCGTGGCTCCCGCCGCGCCGGCTCCGGAGCCCGGGGTGCTGCGGGTCTCCGACCTGACGATCCCCCGCGTTGCGCTCATCGCCGAAATCAAGCGCGCGTCCCCGTCGAAAGGGGTCCTGAACACCGACCTGGACCCGGGCGCGCTGGCCAGGACCTACGCGGCCGCGGGTGCCGGGGCCCTGTCCGTGCTCACCGACGCGACCTTCTTCCGGGGGTCCGCGTCCGACCTCCGCGCCGCCCGCGCCGCGGTGGCGGTCCCCGTGCTCCGCAAGGACTTCACGATAGATCCCTACCAGGTCTGGGAGGCGCGCGCCATGGGGGCCGACGCGGTCCTTCTGATCGCCCGCCTGCTGTCGCGCGGCCAGCTGCAGGATCTCGGGGGCCTGGCGCTGGAGCTCGGGATGTCCGCCCTGTACGAAGTCCACCGCGATGACGAGCTGCCGGCGGTCCTCGATGCCCGGCCGCGCCTCGTCGGCGTGAACAGCCGGGACCTCGACACGTTCGAAACGTCACTGGAGGTCTGCGAGCGGATCGGCCGGACGCTGCCACGTGAGGTCGGGCGTGTCGCCGAGAGCGGGATCGCGTCGCGCGAAGAGGTGGAACGGATGGCCGCCTGCGGATACAATGCCGTCCTGGTTGGGGAATCGCTGGTCCGCAGCGGGGATCCCGGAGCGAAGGTCCGGGAGCTGCTGGGGGCGCCGGCCGGAGAAACGCCCCCCTTCACGGCTGCGACGCGGTCGGACCTGGACGCGCTTCCGCCTCCACCCGGCGCGGGACGATAAAAAGGAAAACCGAATTTTCCTATGCCGATCCGAGGTATCCGGGGCGCCGTCCCCGTACGATCCAACACGAAGGCGGCCATCGCGTCGTCCACGCGCCTCCTGCTCCAAAGGCTCGTCGCGAAGAACCGGTTGTCGATCGGCGATATCGCCGGGGTCATTCTGACCGCGACACCGGACCTCGATGCCGATTTCCCCGCGGCGGCGGCACGCGGACTGGGGTGGAGGGACGTCCCGCTCCTCTGCGCCCAGGAGATCGCCGTGCCGGATGCGCCGCCGAGACTCGTGCGCGCCCTCCTCCTCGTCAATGCGGAAAGGCCTCAGCGCAAGATGCGCCACGTCTATCTTGGCCGTGCCGCGGCGCTCCGCCCGGACCTGGCGGGTCGTCGCGCGAAGTGAGGTTCCCCTCCTAAAGGCGGGGAGTCCGGTCGACGTCGGGTGACGCTCCGTCCTGTCTGGAGAAGGGGCCACCGCCGCCCGACCCGGGGAACGGCCCCGGATCCTGGAGCCCGCAGCGTGAAGCATCTCAAGGATTGCATCGTCGCGATTGTGGGACTCGGCCAGATGGGCGCTTCGATCGGGAGGGCCCTGGTCGCTAGACGGGCCTGCCGCCGCGTCCTCGGTGTATCCCGCAAGCGGGCCACGCTCCGGGCGGCAATGAGGCTCCGGGCCGCTCACGAGACCCTTCGCGATCCCGCCGAGGCCTGCGCACGCGCCGATCTCGTCATTCTGGCAACGCCCGCCCGGACCATCGCCCGACTGATCCCCGTCGCGGCTTCCGTCATGAAGCCGGGATCCCTCCTGACCGACGTCGGAAGCACGAAAGGGGAGATCTGCAGGCGCGCGGAGGGGTCCCTTCGCCGGTCCGGCATCCGCTTCATCGGCGGCCACCCGATGGCCGGGCAATCCGGCAGCGGCCCGCTCAGCTCAAATCCACGGCTTTTTTCCAGACGACCTTACGTGATCACCCCGACCCGGACGACGCGGCCCGGGGACGTCCGCCTGGCCTCGGAGCTGGCTCGGGCTGTCGGCGCGGTCCCCCTCCGCCTCGACCCCGCAGCCCACGACCGGGCCGTCGCACTGATCAGTCACATGCCTCACGTGCTGGCGGTCGCGCTCGTCCTCCAGGCCGCTGCGTCCGGAACCTCCCTTCCGCTTCGCCTGGCCGCCGGATCGTTCAAGGGTGCCACGCGCGTCGCGAGCTCGGATACCGACATGCTGCTGGACATCCTCCTCACGAACAGGTCTGCAACCGGTCGTTCCCTGTCCGCGTTCCGTTCCCTGCTCCGGTCGTTCGAGCGTGCCATCCAAAGGGGAGACGAATCCTGGTTACGTCGGCGCCTCTCTCATGCCCGGAGGATTCGCAATCGTGTCTGATCGCGTGATCACTTTCTTCCGTTTCATTTCCAGCCTGCTGTTGCTGTTGTGTCCAAACGGTTGGTAGTAACAAGATCTTCTATTGTTTATTCCCTAACCCCCTCTCTCTGCTCTGTTGGTATGTGTATGGAGTGTTGAGAGATGGCGTAAGTATAATAATTACATATGGTTACAAATGAAGTGTTAATTGGTGGACTGTTTGTTTCTTGTCTTCCTGGAGTTGGGATGTGTGGTCATGGGTTGATGAAAAGCGGGGTCGTCCAAGGCCGGTGTGGAAAGGGGATGCAGGCTGACAATGATAATCGGAGGGACTGCCGCTTCGTTGACAGGTTGGAAAAGACGGGGAGAGTTCTTGTACGGGGCGTGGATCAGCGGCGGAGGCGCCGTTGAAGGACGGTTCGAATCCCGTCGACGGCGGATTTGATCCGGTCGTCCTTCGGTATCAGATCCTTGATCTTCTGGACGGAATAGATGACGGTTGTATGGTCCTTGTTCCCGAAGACGGCGCCGATGTCGGCAAGGGACTGGTCCGTCATCTCACGGGCAAGGAATATCGCGATCTGCCGGGGGATGGAGAAGGCCCGGGACCGCCGGTTGGACATCAGTTCGGAAATCTTGATCTTGAAGAATTCGCAGACCGACTGCTGGATCTCGGGAATGGTGATGGGCGCGGCCCGGTATCCGAAGCTGTCCTTGAGGGATTCCTGGGCGAGCGGAACGTCGATCTCGCGATGGGTCAGCGTGGCATAGAACGTGACGCGGTTGACGGCGCCCTCGAGATCCCGGATGTTCGTGGTGACGTTGTTGGCGATGAAGTCGAGGACGCTGTCGGGGATGGCGCGCCCGCGCAGCTCGGCCTTGCGCCGGAGGATCGCCACGCGCATCTCGTAGGTCGGCGCGTCGATGCGGGCCTCGAGCCCCATGGAAAACCGGGACATGAGGCGCTCGCTCAGCTTGGGGATGTCCTTGGCGGGCGAGTCGCTGGACAGGACGATCTGGCGGTTCGCATCGTGCAGGGCGTTGAACGTGTGGAAGAACTCCTCCTGGCTCCCTTCCTTTTCGCTCAGGAAGTGGATGTCGTCGATCAGGAGGACGTCCGCATTGCGGAATCGGTTGCGGAAGGCCTCGAGGCTCCGGCTCTGGACGGCGGAGATGTACTCGTTGACGAACCCTTCGCAGGAGAGATAGCCGATGTCGGCGTCGGGATACCGTTGCCAGAGGCCGTGGCAGATGGCCTGGAGCAAGTGCGACTTGCCGAGTCCGTGGCCTCCGTGGATGAAGAGCGGATTGTTGTAGTTCTTGACGAGCGATTCGCTCACGGCGAGCGCGGAGGCGTGGGCCAGCCGGTTCGTGGGGCCGACGATGAAGTTCTCGAAGGTGTAGTTGTCGTTGAGTCGCGGTCGCGAGACGCGCGGGACCGCGGGGAGCACCGCGGGCAGTGGGACGGCTGGTTCCTCCTGCACCCGCGCCGGAGGCGGTTGTATCGTCGGCCACGGGAGCACGGGACCCGCGGACGCGCCGGCCGTGAAATCGAGCGCCACGGGCCGGCCGGAGGCGATTTGAAAGGCCTCCTCGAGCGGTGTCCGGAACTGGCGCTCCACCCAATGCCGGTAGATCTCGTTCGGCAGCGGCACCTGGAACCGGTCCGCGCCTGCGGGAACGAACTGCAGGTGGGTGCACCAGGTCGTGAACAGGGATGGATCGATGCGCTTCCGGAGCTCCGCGAGTACGGACTCGCGGAGGGAATCCACGACAGCCATGTCCCAAGCCCCCCAGCACGGGACGACTCAGAATCGGAGGAACCCCCGTTCCACCGGCCGGTCCGCGCGGCGCCCGAAGCCCCCGGCAGGGCCCCCGACGCGTGCTTCCCCCACAAGCTCCCCCGCGACCGGCACCGCGTCACTTCATCAGGCTGCGGATGAACAGGCCGGCCACCTTATACGAAACAAACGTGGACAGGACGAACAGCAGGACATGTATAGCAAACGACAAGGCTTTTTCGAAGCCGCTCTGCCCCTTCGCCCGGGCCAGTGCCGAGTACGCTTCCGGCCGGGGCGACGGCGGTGATGCAGGCGGTCGCGGCGGCTCCGGTTTCGGGGCCGGCGCCTGGGCGAGCAGGGGCGCCGGGCCCGCGGCCTTGACGGCTAGCTCCGCCCGTCGCGTCTGGTCCTCCGGATCCTCAACGAACCGGAACTCCGTCGAGCCGATCGCGATCCGGTCCCCGTTCTTGAGCCGGATCGGCCCCCGGATGATTTCCCCGTTGTGGTACGTCCCGTTCCGGCTTTCGAGGTCGGTCAGGACGTGGTCGGCGCCGGAGACGCGGACGGCGGCGTGCTCGCGGGAGGCCTTTCCGTCGTCGATAGGGACCGGGTTCGTCTTGAGTCGGCCGATCACGACCGCCCCGACGATCTTGTATTCGCGTCCGCGCCCGTCCGGGCTTTCGATGATCAGTCGTGCCATGGCTCATCCGGCAGCGGCGCGAGATTATAGTCGGCTCGCGCCGCGCGTCAAGTGCCGATCGCGCGGATCCGTTCGAGCGGCGGGCATTTTACGTCGCTCGCCGGGGCGCGTCAACCGATTGTTTCGGCGACGCGCGCGAACGCGAAAAAAGCGCGCGCGCCGTTCCAGAACGGCGCGCGGAAAATCCGGCGGGCCGGCGGCGGCCTGATTATATAAAATCGGATCCAGGCTCCGCTGCTCCGCGGTCCCGCCGACGCCCGGACCGTGCTCCTTGCTTGACCGATGGCGGTTGCTCGGCGAGAATCGACACGTCCCGTTCACCTGGCCGACTGACCGTTGGAGGAGAGATCCCATGCGCCTGCCCGCCGCCGCCCGGAGCGGTCTCGTCTCGGCCGCCCTCCTGACCTTGTCCTCCGTTACGGCCTTTGCCGCGGACAAGCCGACGCCCGCGGTCGACCAGAAGCGGGTCGATGCCGCCATCGACAAGGGCAAGGACTGGGTCCTGGCCCGGCTCAAGGAGGGACTGCCGGGCATGGGTGACTGGGGGTGGGTCAACAGTGAGCAGACCCTCCACGGCCTCGTCATCTACGCGCTCCTGACCGCCGGCATGCCCAACACCGATGCCGACCTCATCAAGGCCGTCCAGGAACTCCGGCAGAAGGAGATCGTCTCAACCTACGGCGCGGCGATCCAGGCTCAGGCTTACCAGAAGTTCGACCCCGCCAAGCTTTACCAGGACATCCACAATTGCGGCCAGTTCCTCCTCGACAACCAGGCCAAGGAAGGTTACTGGGGATACGGCGAGAAGGTCAACCTGCCGGCCCTGCCGCCGGTGACCTTCACCCCGTCTCCGTCGGCCGTCGCGACGGGCCCGGGCGGGGGCGCGGTCAAGAAGGCCTCCGCTTCCAACACCACCGCGCTGCGCCGCACCGTCCTCTCGCGCAAGGGGTGGGGGAAGAAGAACGACAACTCCAATACCCAGTACGCCCTGCTCGGCTTCGCCGCGACCATGACCGCCGGTATCTACCCGCCGGCCGACTGCTTCCAACTTCTCGACCAGTGGCTCACCGACTGCCAGAACACCGACGGCGGTTGGGGCTACGCGGAACGGGGCACCCCGATGCACGGCGGCGAGGCCTCGTACGGCAGCATGACCGCCGGCGCCATCAGCTCCCTTTCCATTGCCCTCCGCTTCGGAAAAAACCAGGACCCGCTCAAGGACGTCCGGATCCAGAAGGGGCTTACCTGGATGGGGCAGAACCTGACCTACGAGACGAACCCCGGGAAAGGCGGCTGGCATTACTATTGGATCTACTCGGTCGAGCGCGCCGGTTCGTTCGCCGGCACCCCGTGGTTCGGCGACCGGCCCTGGTACTACGAAGGGGCCACGTTCCTGCTCGACAAGCAGGACGGCGACGGCTCCTGGGGCCAAGGCGACGGTCGCGAGAAGATCCTCAACACCTGCTGGGCCATCCTCTTCCTCAAACAGGCCAGCCGCAACTATGTCTACTCGCTGGACACCCACCGCAAGTAGGCGCCTTCAACCGGACTGAAACCCGGGCGCGACCCGACTCCGGAGGAACGGCCTCCGGAGTCTTCTTTTGGGGTGCATTTCTGGGCCGCCCATGCGATAAAAGATGCCCCGCGAGCCCGTTCCCGGCTCCGGGCGGCCCCGGAGTGCCCGCATGTCCATCGTGACCGTCTCCCGGAACATCTACAGCAAAGGCCTTGCCATCGCGAGACGCCTCTCCCGCGAGCTGGGCTACGCCTGCGTCTCGCACGAGATCCTCCGGGACGCCTCGCGGCGGTTCGGGATTGCGGAGTCGCGCCTCCGCCGCGCCCTCCACGATCCGCCGCCGGGACACGAGCGGATCGACCCGCTCCGGGACCGCGCCATTACCTGCGTCCGCGCCGCCCTGCTGGACCGCCTGCAGTCGGACAATGTGGTCTATTGCGGACTGGCCGGACACTTTTTCCTGCGGGGCGTCCCGCATGTGCTCAAGGTCCGGGTCGTGGCCGGCCTGGAGAGCCGGGTCCGGGAAGCCATGCGTCGGGAGCACCTCTCCGCCGACGAGGCGTGGCGGGTTCTCTCCAAGGACGACGCCGCGCGTCGGCGCTGGAGCCTGGCCCTCCATGGAATCGAGACCTGGGACGCGAGCCTCTACGACCTGGTGCTGAACGTCGAGACGTTGCGCGTGCCGGACGTTGTCCGGCTCGTCGCCCAAACACTCCGCCTTCCCGCCTTTCGGTCCTCGGCCGCGTCGCGACAGGTCCTGGCCGAGCTGGCGCTGGGCGCCCGCGTCGAGGCCGCGCTGCGGGCCCAGCTCCCGATCTCGTCCGTCCGCGCCCAGGGCCGGTCGGTGGAGGTCGTCCTCCCCTCCCCACTGGGCCGCTCGGTGCTCGACGAGATCCACCGGATTGCGGCGGATCAGCCGGGAGTCCGTTCCGTGTCGGTCTGCGTGCGCACGAACGCGAATGGCGTGGAGCCCTGGCACGCATGAAAGCCGAACCCGCCTCCGGGAAGCCGTTCCTGCTGGTGGACGACGACCCGCTGGCCTTGCAGGTCGCGGTCCGCCTGCTGAAAAAAGAGGGCTACGCCTGCCTTCTCGCCGGGAACGCCCGGGAAGCGCGCGCCCGCCTGGACGACGAGGCCTTCAGCCTCGTCCTCTGCGACATGAACATGCCGGGGGAGTCGGGCCTGGACCTGGCGCGTCACATCCTTTCCTACTGCCCGGGCACGGCCGTCATCATGGTCACCTCGGTCGACGACTTGAAATCGGCCGAGACGGCCCTGGAGATGGGGGCGTACGGATACATCATCAAGCCGTACAAACAGAACGAACTACTGATCGGGGTCGTCAACGCCCTGCGGCGCCTCAAGCTGGAGACCGAGCTTCTCGCCTACCAGGGCGAGCTGGAACGGCTCGTGGGCGAGCGGACCGCGACCCTGGAGAAAACGGTCTTCCGCCTCATCGAGACCGAAAAGGGGCTCCGGGCCTCCCAGGAGGAGGCCGTCCACCGCCTGGCGGCGGTGACGGAGTCCGCGGCCGGCGAATCCGCTCTCCACGTCCGGCGTGTCGGACTCTACAGCGCGATCCTGTCCCGGGCGCTGGGGCACGACGACGTGCGGCGGGACCTCCTCCGTCTCGCCAGCGCCATGCATGACGTGGGCCTGGTCGGCCTCCCCGCCCCTGTCCTCTTCAAGCCCGGGCCGCTCACCCCGGAGGAAACCACGCTCGTCCGGACGCACGCCGAGCGCGGGCACCGCATCCTGGCCGGTTCCGCGTCGACGCTGCTCCAGGTGGCCGACACGATCGCCTGGACGCACCACGAGCGGATGGACGGGAGCGGCTACCCGCGCGGCCTGAAGGGCGAGGCGATCCCCCTCGAAGGCCGGATCGCCGCCATCGCGGATGTCTTCGACGCCGTCACCAGCCCCCGTCCCTACCGCCCGGCCCGCTTCTACCGGGAGGCGCTCGGGATCCTGCGCGAGGGGCGCGGCCGGCTCTACGATGCCGCCCTGGTGGACGCGTTTCTCGCCGCCGAGCCCGTTGTCGCGAAGATTGTCGAGGACTTCGCTGACCGGCGGGAGGTCGGTTGACGGACCCCGGGGGGTCTGCCCTAGAATCCGGCCGGTCCGGCAGTCCCCGCGTCCCGGCGGTGAACCCGACATGAGCGCCTTCGACCTCGCGGCCATCCTGATCGCGCTGGCAGCCGTCTTCGGCTACCTCAACCACCGCTTCCTCCGCCTTCCCTCCAGCACCGGCATCCTCGCCATCGCCCTGGCCAGTTCCCTCGTCCTCCTGGCGGCGGATCGCTTCCTGCCGGCATGGAATCTCCGGGACGTCCTGGCCGGCTTCCTGCGGGAGATCGACTTCACCGAGGCCCTTCTGCACGGCATGCTCTGTTTCCTCCTCTTCGCCGGCTCCCTGCACGTCGAGTTGGACGGGCTCCTGGCCAACCGGTGGACGATCGGCGCGCTGGCCACCGTCGGCGTCCTGGTCTCCACGGCCGTCGTCGGCGGGCTGGCCTGGGCGCTCTTCCGGCTTCTCGGGCTGGACGCGCCGCTCCCGGTCTGCTTCGTCTTTGGTGCGCTCATCTCGCCGACCGATCCCATCGCCGTGCTCGGCCTCCTGAAGGCGCTGCGCGCCCCCGAGGGACTCGAGGCCAAGATCGCCGGCGAGTCGCTCTTCAACGACGGCATCGGCGTGGTGCTATTCTTCGCGCTGCTGACGGCGGCCGGGCTGACGGGCGGGCCCGGCGCGGTGAACGTTCCGCTCGACACCGTCGGCCTCGTCCTCTTCTTCGTCCGGGAAGTGGCCGGCGGCGCCGTCCTGGGGCTCGCCCTGGGCTATGCGGCCTACCGCGCCCTCAAGAGCCTCGACGACCCCCCGCTGGAGCTGCTCCTGACCCTGGCGCTCGTGATGTTCATGTACTCGCTCTCCTTCTGGCTCCATGTTTCCGGGCCGATCGCGGTCGTGACGGCCGGCCTGTTCATCGGCAACCGCGGCAAGCGGTTCGCCATGAGCCCGACCACCGTCGCGCACGTCGACGCGTTCTGGGGCATGACGGACGAGATCCTGACCGCCGTGCTCTTCCTCCTGCTCGGCTTGGAGGTTTTCGCCGTGCCGCTGACTGTCCCGACCCTCCTGGCCGGCGCGCTGATCGTGCCCGTGGCGCTGGCGGCGCGCTGGGTCTCCGTCGCCGCCCCGATCGCCGTGCTGGGCCGGGGCCGGTCTTTCGAGCGGGGCCTCGTGCCGATCCTGACCTGGGGCGGGCTGCGCGGCGGCATCTCCGTGGCCCTGGTCCTTTCCCTGCCGCCGTTTCACGCCAAGGACCTCCTGCTGACGTGCACCTACGCCGTCGTTCTTTTTTCCGTGCTGGTGCAGGGCCTTACCATGCGGCGGCTGCTGTTCCGGTACGGCGTGGGCACGGCGGCCGGCGGATCGCCCGGACCCGCCCGCCCGGAATGACCGGCGCGGTCTTCCGGCGCCGCGTCCCGTCAACCCGGATCGGTTGACGTTGCACCGGCCTTTGGATTATCGTGGATTCCGCGGATCCCGGGCCGCCGAACGCGTGAACGGCCTCCGCGCCCGAACGGAAACGGACCATGTCCTCCCCGCCCGCCATTCCCGACCGTCGCGACCGCCTCTTCGGGCGCCGCCGAGACCTCGAGTCGCTCCTCCGCGCTGCCCGTTCGGAAGGCCTGACCGCCGTCGTCGCCCCGCCCCTGTCCGGCGTGACGTGGCTCCTCGAGGAGCTGGCCCGGCGTCTCGTCTTCGACCACGACGTCCTCGTCGGCTTTCACGCGTGCGCCCTCGCCCCCGACCCCCTCCTGGCGGCCGTCGCCGACCTCTACGCTCGCTGGCTTGCCGATCCGTCCGCGCGCGAGCTGGCCCTGGGCCGGTGGGGCCGGCTCCGGGGCTCCTTCTCGGTCTCGATCGTCCGGGCGGCGGAGGAGGCGTTCGCGGCGGCCGCCCGTGCGGACGATCCGGAGGACACGCCTCCCGCCGGCGTGTCCGGGACGATCGCCGGTCTGTTCGAGGCTCTGGGCGCTCCCGATGCGGGGGGCGGGACCGTCGACCTCCGGCTCGGCCCGCTCGGGTACACCCCGCTCCGGGACCTCGTCCGCGCCGTCTCGGTCCTCTCCGGTCTTCCCGTCGCCCTCTTCCTGGACAGCTGGGATCGATCGCCGGATCTGGACGCGGACCGGGCGCGCCTCGAGGGCTTCCTCCGGCATCTCGGCGACTGGCCCCGGGTCCACGTCTTTCTCGGCGTGCGCGGTCCCGGTCCCGCCGACCGGCCGGCCGGCCGCGCCCCCGCGCTCGCCATCGAGTTGGAGAAAGCCTTCCTCGCGGCCGGGGTTCACGCCCTCGGCCCGATGGATTTGAGCGAGCCGGAGGAACAGGCCCGCCTGCTGGCCGACGTCCGCCGGCGCGTTCCCGTGACCGGGTCCGTTCGCGACGAACAGCTCCTCGGGTTGATCGGCGGATTCCCGGGCGTGATCGACCGGTGGAACGAGCGCTCCGGGCGGACCGCCCCGGCCTCGCGCGACGAGCTGGCCGAGCTGGCCGACGACGCGCGGCTCGGCCGACGCCCCGAGCTGGACGCCCTCCTCGGCGGACTCGACCTGGACCCGCTCTGCCTGGCGGCGCGCCTGGCGCTGCTCGCGCCCCTCGACGCGGAAGCCTGGTCGTTCCTCCGGGAGACCCTGCTCGACGCGATGCCGGAGTCCGCCGTCGCCCGACTGGCCGAGCGTCGCGTCCTGGACGTGACCGGGGCCCCGACCTTCGGCCACGAGACGCGGCACGAGGCGGTCTGCGCGTGGTTTGCCGGAAAGGACCTGTACGGCGACATGATCCGCAACGAGGGCGAGGCGCTGGCCCTCCGTCTGGCGGTTCGCTTCGGCCGGGAGGTGGCGGGCGGCTGCCGGCGCGTGTCGGCGGCGCTGGGCGCCCTGGCCGCGCGCGTCGATCGGTCGAGCTTGAGCGACACGGTTCAGGCCGTCTGCCTGGCGGCCGTCGCCGTCATCCGCGGGTCCGGCGACCCCCAGCCGGCGTCGCTCGACTGGTCCCCGTTCGACCGGGCCTGGCGCCCGCTGGTCGCGCGCCGCCCGGATCTGTTGCCGCTGGTCGCGGCCGCCCTTGTCCGGCGGGGCGCCGCCCGGCACGCCGCCGACGATCTTCCGGGGGCCCTCGGCGACTTCTCCGCCGTGATCGATCAGCCCGGCGTGCCGCCGGTCCTCGCGGCCCTCGCGCGCTCCGGTCGGGGCGCCGCCCGCATGCGGGCAGGAGACCGCCCGGGCGCCGAAGCGGATTTCCTGGCCCTGATCGATCTCCCCGAGGCGGACCCGGCCCACAAGGCCGGCGCGCTGCTCCGGCGCGGCGTCGCCCGGATGCAGGCCGGGGACCTCGACGGCGCCCTGGCGGACACCGCGGCCGTGATCGCGCTCCCCGGCGCGCCGGCGGCGGAGCAGGCGGAGGCCCGGCTCCGCAGCGGGGACATCCGCCTCTCCCTCGGCGACTCGCTCGGGGCGCTCGCCGACTGCTCCGCCGTGGTCGATCTCCCCGGCGTCCCGGTGAGCTTCCGCGTCGAGGCCCTCGTCCGGCGCGGGGCCGCCCGGAAGCAGGATGGCGACCTCGAAGGGGCCCTCGCCGACTTCTCGCTGGCGATCGAGCAGCCCGGCCTCCCGGCGGATCGTCGGGTCGAGCTTCGCGTCCGCAGCGGCCTCGTGCGCCGGGGGCTCGGCGACCTCGCGGGCGCGGTCGAAGACCTCTCCGCGGCCATCGACCAGCCCGGCCTCGCGGCCGTCGAGCGGGCCGAGCTCCTGGTCGAGCGCGGCCTGACTCTCGAACGGGCGGGCGACCGGGCCGCCGCCGCCGCCGATTACTCCGCCGCGATCGATCACCCGGCCGCCTCGACGGGCCGCAAGGTGGAGGCCTTTTTCCGCCGCGCCCTCCTCCGGCAGCGGGCCAACGATCTTACGGGCGCCATCGCCGATCTCACGTCGGCCCTGGGCACGCCCGGGGTGCCCGACGCGCTGAAAGCCGAGGCGCTCCTCCAACGCGAGGCGATCCGCCGGCAGGCCGGTGATCCCGCGGGGGCCGATGCCGACGGGGCCGCCCTGATCGACCTCCCCGGCGTCCCGGCGGAGCGCCGGGCCGCCGAACGGCTCCGCCGCGGCATCGCGCGGGCGAAGGCCGGAGACCGCGCCGGCGCTCTCGCCGATTTCTCTGCCGTCGTTGACATGGACGGCGCCCCGGCGGAGCGGAAAGCCCGCGCCCTCTTCAACCGCGGCCAGTCCCGCCGCCAGGCCGGCGACCTCCCGGGCGCCCTGGCCGATTTTTCCGCGGTGCTGGCCCTGCCCGAGGCTCCCGACGCGCTGAAGGCCGACGCCCGGGCCGCCCGCGGGGCCGCCCGGAAACAGGCCGGCGACCACCGCGGCGCCATCGAGGACCTCTCCTCGGCGATCGCGCGGCCGGACGAGCCCGTCGAGCGGAAGACGGAGGACCAGTTTCGCCGCGGCATCGCCCGCGCCCGGGCTGGCGACGCACGCGGCGCCGCAGACGATTTCGGTGCCGTCCTCGACCTCCCGGGCCTTTCTCCGGAGCGGCGCGTCCAGTGCCTCGTCAACCGCGCGGCCTGCCGGCGACAGGCCGGCGACTTCGCGGGAGCTGCCGCCGACTATTCCTCCCTGCTCGACCTGGCGGATCTCCCCGGGGAGAGGAGGGCGGAGGCCCTCTACCACCGCGGCACGCTCCGGCAGAAGGGCGGAGACGCCGCGGGCGCGGCGGCCGATTTCTCGGCGCTCCTGGGTTTTCCCGGCATCCCGGCGGAACGGATCGCGGTCGCCCTCTCCGCCCGCGCGGCCTGGCGGCGGCAGGCCGGCGACGCCGCGGGAGCCGAGGCCGACACCGACGCCCTCATCGGGCTGGCCGGGGCGCCGGCGGAGCGGCGGGCGGAAGCGCTGCACCACCGTGCGCTCGCGCGGGATCAGCGCGGCGACCGGGCAGGAGCCGACGCCGACTTCACGGCCTTGATCGACCTGCCTGGCGCGCCGCCGGAGCGGGTGGCCGATGCCCGGATGCGGCGGGGGATCGCGCGCGGGCGGGCGGGGGACGCGGCCGGCGCGATCGCCGACTTCTCCGCGGTGATCGATGCGCCGAAGGCGCCGGACGCGCTCCGGGCGGGCGCGCGCCTCAACCGCGGGATCGCCCAGTCCCAGGCCGGGGACCACGAGGGCGCCCGCGCCGACTTCGCCGCCCTCCTCGACATGCCCGCGGCCACCGGCAGGCAGAAGGCCCTCGCGGCGGAACAGCTGGGGCGGTCGCGGCGCGGGTGACGCGCCGACAGGAAGCGGCCCCGGGGCGTGACGAGCAAGCCGACCCGGCGTTCGTTCTCCGTACCTTCCGTGGAGGCCGCCGCGCCTCAGAACCCGTACCCCACCGGCCCGTGCCCGGGCCCGCTCACGTACCCCTGCGAGTTGTCCGCGTTGGAGTTGCCGGCGCTGAACCGCGACGTCCAGAAGTTGTCCCCCGTCCCCGACGCGACGGCGTAGGCGTTCTGCCGGGCGGCGGACTGGATCGTGCGCATGGCGGTCTCTCCTCCAGGCCCGGGACGCCGGTCAGTGTATCGGCCCGCCCCGTGCGGGGCAAGTTCCCGCGTCCAGGACGGGGTCCCCGCCCCTCCCGCAGCTCCCGGATGCGGAGAATCCCTGTTTGACTCGACGTGCGTCGTCGCACGTAACACAGGAACCGGGGGCGATCGTCGATACAAACCAGGGGTCCTTGGGGGATTCCGCCGATGAAGAGGCCTGCCGTGTGGGGCGCGGCGGCGCGTGCCGTCGCCTGCGCCCTCGCCGGAGTCGCGGTGACCGCCGCCCCCCGCGACCCGGGGAAGCTCCGGATCCTGCAGCCGGACTTCCCCCGCGCGTTCTTCTTCCGCGCCTCGGAAGGGCCCCCCGCCAACCCCCGCACGGACTACGAGGCCTGGTCCGCCGAGTTCTCCCGCCTCATGGGCATCATGGGCAAGTGCCTCGACGAGGAGGTGGTCGGCCGCGAACGCCGCAACCCGGCGTTCTTCAGCCGATTCAAGCGCGACCACCCCGACCAGGCCGTCCTCCTCCACCTCAACGGCAACGCCCGCGACCCGCGCTACCAGGCCGACTCGTTCTTCCCCGGCCACTGGATCTACCGGCAGGCCACCCTGATCCGCGCCGATGTCCCCGCGGAGCCCGGCGAGACCGACGTCGCGGTCGAGGACGCCCGCCTCTTCCGGGTGAACATCGGCCGCTACCGCGACCGGAACGACGACGTCGCCCTCTTCGGCCTGGCCGCGGACGGCCGGCACGACTGGGGCCACTGCGAGCAGGTCCGGCTCGTCTCCGTCGACCTGAAGCAGAACACGATCCGCGTCCGGCGCGGCCAGTACGGCACGAAGCCGCTGGCCTTCAAGGCCGGAAAGGCCCGCGCCGCCGCCCACCAGGTCGAGGGCCCCTGGGGGAAGACGAACAACCTGATGTGGTACTACAACTACTGCACCCACTGCCCGAAAGACCGGGAGGGCCGGACCGCCGCCGACCGGTATGTCGACGACATCGCGCGATGGTTCGGCCCGGGAGGCCCCCTGGCCGAGTTCGACGGCCTCGAGTTCGACGTCCTCTTCAGCGCCACCGAGGGAGACACGGACGGCGACGGTACGGAAGACGGCGGCATCGTGGGTGGCGTCAACCGGTACGCGGTCGGTGTCACGGAGTTCGCGCGTTCGCTCCGCGCGCGGATGGGCGACACGTTCCTCCTCCTGGCCGACGGCGCCCTCGGCCCGGGCGGCGTCCGCTCCCAGCGTGCCTTCGGCCTCCTCAATGGCATCGAGAGCGAGGGCTGGCCCGACCTGCGCGACTGGGAGATCGAGGACTGGTCCGGCGGCCTCAACCGCCATGTCTTCTGGCAGGCGAACGGCCGGTCGCCGGCCTTCAGCTACATCAACCACAAGTTCACGGAGCCCGTCCCCGGCGAGCCGGGACAGACCCGCAATCCCGAGGTCGGCTTCAACGTCCACCGCCTCGTCTTCGCCGCCGCCTGCCTCACCGACACCGCGGTCTGCTACGCCTTCGCGCCCGCGAGCGACCCCGGTGGCCGGATCGGCGTCTGGGACGAGCTCCGGTGCGGCGCCGACGACCGGCTCGGCTGGCTCGGGAAGCCCGAGGGCTCCGCCGCGCACCTGGCCGCCGCGACGCCCGACCTGCTGGGAGGAGAAGGGACGGGCGGGGCGCTCGCCCGGCGGATCGCGGGGCCGGTCGAGGCGCGGGCCACGGCCGACGGCGTCGTCGTCGCCCCGCGCGACCCGCGCGCGCGAGAGACGCGCTTCGCGATCCGCGGCCTGGCCGCGGGCGGGTCCGACCTCTTCCTCGCCGCGACGCTGCGCGCGGCGCCCCGCGCGGGGTGCCCCCCGGAGATGGGCCGGTACGCCGAGTTGGAGATCTCCAGCGGCGTCAACCTCATGGGCGGCATGCCGGACGCCGTCGGCACCTGCCTGCGCGGCGCGGCGGAGACGGGCGACGCGACGGCGGACGGCGCCAGCTTCCAGCGGCGGACGGCGGACCTCGGCGGGCAATCCCGCCTCGCCTACGCCGTCCACCCGCCGTTCCGGGGCGGGGCCGGCTACCTGTACTGGACGCGGGACGTCGACGTCCCGCCGGACGCGCTGCTCACGTACGCCGTCGGCATGGGCCCGAAGAGCCCCGAGCGCAGCGACGGCGTCTGGTTCCAGGTCTTCGCGGCGGAGCTCCAGGAGGATGCGCCGGGGGCGTACCGGAAGCTGGCCGAGACCGCGACGAAGGCGCACGCCTGGCTGCCGCAGACGGTGCCGCTCGAGGCCTTTGCCGGCCGGCGCATCCGGCTCAAGTTCGTCGCCGATCCCGGGCCGAAAGACCACGCCGTGGCGGACCACGCCCACTGGGCGGACGTCCAGGTGCTCTCCCGTCGCAACGCCCGCCCGGCGCCGACGGAGCCGCAGGCGTACATGACGTGGCTGAACGGCCGCGACGTCGACGCCGGCTTCTATTTCCGGCGCGTCGCGTCCGAGACCGTGGACCTGACCTTCACCGTCGAAGGACCGGAGCCGGTGACGATCCGCTCGGTCACGGCCCACGCGCACCCGGACGCCATGGCGCGCGTCTTCGAGAAGGGGATCGTGCTCGCCAACCCGGGCCTGAAGCCGTACACCTTCGATCTCGGGAAGCTCTCGCCCGGCCGCGCCTACCGCCGCCTCCGGGGGACGCCGGCGCAGGACCCGAAGACGAACGACGGGAGTCCGGTCGCCGGCCCGGTGACGCTCGGCCCGAAGGACGCGCTCTTCCTCGTCCGGACGAACGGAGGCCGGGTGGGAGGGGCTGGTCCGCTCCCGCCCGGTCCGTCACCGCCCGTGAGCGTACCACCCCGATCCCGCTCGCCCGCCGTGAGCCCCCTTTGAGGATACGAGCCCCATGCAACCGGCGCCCCGGCGCCTGTGCCTCGTTCTCGCGACGTTGCTCGTGACGTGGCCGGTCCTGCCCGCCCGCCTGGCCGGTGAAGAGGCCGCCGGCGGGATCGCCGCGCCCGGCGAGGCGACGACCCCCGTGCCCAATCCCTGGACCCGGAAGAGCCCCCCGGGGTGGTGGATGAAGCGGCACGAGGAGATCCTGTCGGCGCCCGGACGGGCCGAGGCACAGCTCGTCTTCATCGGCGATTCCATCACGGACGGCTGGGACGCGGAAGACGGCGGGCTGAAAGTCTGGGAACGGGAGTTCGTGCCGTTGAAGGCCCTGAATCTGGGCATCAATTGCGACAGCACGCAGCACGTCCTCTGGCGCCTCGACCACGGCGAGGTCGACGGCCTCCCGAAGCTGAAGGCGGCCGTCGTCATGATCGGGGTCAACAACAAGGGGATCAACGGCCACACGGCCGGGGACATCGCGGCGGGGATCGAGGCGATCTGCGGACGGCTGAAGGCGAAGGTGCCGCACGCCCGGATCCTCCTGCTGGGCGTCTTCCCGCGCGGCTTCGGGAAGGACCCCAACGACGACGTGAACGGGATCATCGCCCGGCTGCACGACGGCAAGCACCTCGTCTACCTGAACATCAACGACGCGATTCTCAGGACGAAAGGCGCCATGAAAGACCGCGTGGGTCACGTGACCGGGATCGGCTACGAAGTCTGGGCCGAGCAGATCCGCCCGACGCTCCAGCAGCTGATGAAGTGAGCCTGGCCGCTCTGCGCGGGGTCCCCCGACTCCCGACCCGGCGGCCGGCGGGATCCCGTTCACCCGCCTACGATCGGAATCCCCGCCCCGCTTTTCGTTTGAGGACCTTCCCCCCGAAACTAGAATCAGGACGCCGCACCCATGGAGGGGACCCCATGACCGCGTCCCGCCGCCGCGCCGCCGCCCGCCGGACCTTCCTCTTCCTCTGTGCCGCCCTCCAGCCGGCGGCCGGCTCGGCCGCGGCGGAGGACCGGACCTGGGTGGAGATCGGCGGCGAGACGTACGGCGCCAAGCCCGACGCGCGCGGGCCGATCGGGGGCGGAAGCGGCTATGCCGGCGGCGTCGCGACAGGCGACCACGTCGTGAAGGACCTGGACGCCCTGCTGGACGCGCTGTCGAAGGCGAAGGCGGGCCAGGTCGTCTTCCTCCCGGCGGGGACGGAGATCGACCTGACCGCCCGCGTTTACGTCGAGCAGCTCGTCCTCGATGTGCCGGGCGGCGTCACCCTGGCGGGGGACCGGGGCCGCGACGGCTCCGAGGGCGCGCTCCTCGCCAGCGACGCGCTGAAGACCCCGGTCCTGATCCGCGCCGCCGGGCCGGGCGTCCGCGTCACCGGCCTGCGGATCCGCGGCCCCAACCCGAAGCGTTATCTCGACCACCACCGGCGCGCCTTCGGCCCCGGCGGCCAGGGGAACGCCTACTACTACCGGTTCCCCACCTCGGTCGGCATCCGGACGGAGCACGGCGGGCTGGAGGTGGACAACTGCGAGATCTCGGGCTTCGCGCACGCGGCTGTCTTCCTCGTCCGGGGCGACGGCCACCGCGTCCACCACAACTTCATCCACCACTGCCAGTACAACGGCCTGGGCTACGGGGTCTGCCACGACACGGCGGCATCGCGGATCGAGTTCAACCGGTTCGACTGGAACCGCCACTCGATCGCCGGCACGGGACGCCCCGGCTGCGGCTACGTCGCCCGCCACAACGTCGAGCTCGGCACGTCGCTGAGCCACTGCTTCGACATGCACGGCGGGCGGGACCGGGGGGACGGCACGGACGTGGCCGGCACGGCGATCGAGATCCTCAACAACACCTTCCGGGCCCCGGAGACCCCCGTCGTCATCCGCGGCGTGCCGGAGGAGCGGTGCGACGTGCGCCGGAACTGGTTCCCGCGCCACCGCGACGCCGGGCAGGCCGTGCGCGCGGCCGCGCGGACGACCGTGCGGGACAATGCGTACGGGGAACATCCCGGGACGGCGGACTGAGGGAGGAGGGAGACGCCATGGCAACGCGCGACGCGGCGGCCCCGGAGACGCTGGTCCTGGAGCTGCGCACGCCGGACGGCGGGACGTGGGGCACGCTCAAGGCCGCGGCCAAGGAGTTCAAGACGGGCTCGGTGGGCTTCTACGCCAGCGGAAAGGTCTCCAACCCGGAAGGCGGGGCGACCTACCAGGTCGGCGTCAACATCGTCCTCATCGGCAGCAAGGGCGGCGGCGCCTGAGCGGTGGGGTCGCCCGGCCGCCCTCCGCGGCTCAGCGCGCCCCCGCCGCGTGGATCCCCCGGACCTCCTCCGCCGTCAGCGCCCGGTCGTAGACGCGTGCGTCACGGACCCTCCCCTTGAGCTGCTCGTCGCCCCGCCCGTTCTGCCCGATGAGGAGGTCGCCCGTGGACGTCGCGTCGTACGCGACCGGATCGGAAACCGGTTTTGACGCGTTGAGGACGCCGTTGACATACAGCCGCTTCTGAGGCGCGGCGCCGGCGGGGTCGTAGGTGAACGCCAGGTGCACCCACGTCCGGTCGGGGACCGCCCCCGGCGTCGAGGTCATGATGTCGTTCCCGCCGTTCTTGCCGGTGACGACCCCCGCGCCGTCCGGCTGCTTCCCGTTCGGATTCAGCTGCAGGGTGTAGCTGGCGTAGGTCGGCTTGCTGTTGTTCTTCCACGTCTTCCGGACGACGTTGGCCCACGAGGCCGGCGTGCCGTCCCGCCACACCCAGATCGAGACTGTCACGGCGGCCGGCTCGAGGTGCGGGGCGCGGGGGATCCGGACGCCGTCCTGGTCCCCGTCGAGCGCGAGCCCCTCGCCGGGCCGCCAGGCCGGATTGCCCGTCAGCGTGCCGTCGTTCCCCCGGCCGCTCGCGTCGGCGACCGCGCGGCCTCCCGCCGCGTCCAGTTTCCACCAGCCGACGAGGCCCGGGACGGACGGGGCGAGGGCCTTTTTCAGGTCCTCGACGCGCGTCGCGTCGCCCCACCGGGCGACCTCCTCCCGGATCGGGTTCACCGCGTCCGTCCTCCCGTCCCGGTGTGCCGCCAGGGCCTCCGCCTTCAGGCGCTCGTAGCGCGACGCCAGCGCCTCCTCGACCTCGCGCGACAGGCGGTCGACAGCGGTCACCCATTCGAACCCGCTCCGCTCCGCGCGGGCGCGCTCCAGGCGGTCCTTCGCCTCCCGGTACGCCCCGCGGTCCGCCATCCCGCGGACTTCCGAGCCCAGCGCGGCCACGGTCGCCGGGAGGCCTGCTTCCGATGACGGCGCCGCCGGTTCGGGCCGGCGGGGCGGGACCGGGAGAAGGGGGGGCGGCTCCGGGGGCCGGCTCTCCTCCCGCGGCGGGTCGTCAGGGCGGCCGCGGCCGAGCAGCAGAGCCGCAAGCACGACGGCCCCGCCTCCGGCGGCGGAAACGAGAAAGATCGCCCGGTTCCGCGAGGCGGGCGGCGCGCCCCGGCGGGTGTGCGTGACGCCCCGGGGAGGCGCCTCCCGCGGGGCGTAGCGCGCAGGCGCGGCCGGCATGGCCGTGCTGGAGAGGGCGGCATGCCGCTGGAGAGCCGCCTGCTGCTGCTCGGGCGTGAGCCGGTCCAGCAGCTCCCCCGCGCACGCCTCGCAGGAGACCAGGGAGCCGATCTGGATGGCGGTCCCCCGCTGGAGGTCCGCCTCGCGCAGCGGCCGCCGGCAGTTGTAGCAATTGAAGGACGGGGAGTCCATGGGGCGCGCCCTTGGAGTCCGCAAGCGACAGCACGGGCCGCTTGATGAATCGGCCCGAGGGCTCGTCCTTATTCTATGGCGCCCCCCCGGCACCTGCAACGCATTCGTCCCTTTCCGTGGTCGCTTGCCAGGGCCAACCAGGCCCTCCGGCCGGGCGACACTGCCGTCCTGCTCGACGGCGTCTACACCGGCCCCCCCATCGCCCCCGCCCGCTCCGGCGAGGAGGGGAAGCCGATCACGTACCGCGCCGCAATCCCGCTCGGGGCGCGCTTCCGGGAGATGGACGGGCTGCCGGAGTCCAACGGCCCCGCCGCCGTCTTCGTGAGCGGCCGGTCTCACGTCGCGGTGGAGGGGATCCGCGTCGACGACGTGAAGCGGTGGGGGGTGGGCCGCCGCCGCAGCCACATCACGGTGCGGGACTGCCGTTTCGCGCAGAGAGAATCCGTGTAGAATAGGCCCTTCTCCGGATTACGCCCGCAGGAGATGCTTCCATGCCCCGGATCCACCGTCACGCCCTCACCGTGCCCCCCGGGGCCATCGACGGGAACGGGCACGCCAGCAACGTCGCCTACGTGCAGTGGATGCAGGACGCTGCCGTCAGCCACTCCAGCGCGCAAGGGTGGACCCCCGAGCGGTACCGCTCCATCCGCGCGACCTGGGTCGTCCGGTCGCACGCCATCGAGTACCTCCAGCCCGCGCGCGCCGGCGACGCGATCGAGGTGGTCACGTGGGTGGCGGACTTCAAGAAAATCCGCTCCCGCCGGAAGTACCGGTTCGTCCGGACCGGCGACGGCGTCGTGCTGGCCCGCGCCGAGACCGGCTGGATCTTCGTCAGCGCCGAAACCGGCCAGCCCCGCCCCGCCCCCCCGGAGGTCGTGGCGGCGTTCGAGGTCGCGGGGGAAGAGCCGGAGTCCTGACGGTTCGTCTCGTCGGCCGTCCCGGAGGAGGCACCCGGCGTGGGGGGGGTTGGTCCGCTCCCCCCCGATCCGTTTCCGCGCGGGAGCGGACAACCCCGATACCCCCGCTTTTCTTTTGAGGACCTCCCCTCCGAAACTAGAATCCGGGGTGCTGCTTCTTGGAGGGGGATCCCATGCCGGCCGCACGCCTTCACCGCTGCGCGTGTGCAAGCCTCTTCATCGCTTATGCCGCCCTGCTGCCGGCCGGCGCAGCGCCCGCCCTGGAGGATCCCCTGCGCGTCCTGCCGGAGACGCTCGACGGCGCCGCGCCGCGCGACATGATGAACCGCTGGCTGATGCGCGGCGTGGACGCAGCGCATCAGCGCTGGCTCGCCGCCTACGAGGCCCGCAAGACCCCCGGGCAGATCGCGGCCTACCAGGAGGCCCACCGCCGGTTCTTCCTTGACGCCCTCGGCGGCTTCCCCGAGCGGACCCCGCTCAAGCCCCGCCTCGTCGGCGCGGTTCAGCGCGACGGCTTTCGCGTCGAGAAGGTGATCTTCGAGAGCCAGCCAGGGCACTACGTCACCGCCGCCCTCTTCCTCCCCGACGCCGGGCGCCACGCGCCGCCGTACCCAGGCGTCCTCATCCCCTGCGGCCACTCGCAGAACGGCAAGGCGAACGAGGGCTACCAGAAAGCGGCCGCCCTCCTCGCCCTCCACGGCATGGCCGCCCTCGTCTTCGACCCGATCGACCAGGGCGAGCGGGCCCAGCTCCTGGACGCGAAGGGCAAGCCCCCCCTCTGGGGGACGAAGGCCCACACCATGGTCGGCGTCGGCGCCATCCTCCTCGGCCACAACACCGCCCGCTTCGAGGTCTGGGATGGCATGCGCGGCATCGATTTCCTGCAAAGCCGCCCCGAGATCGACCCGAAACGCATCGGCTGCATGGGCAACAGCGGCGGCGGGACGCAGACCGCCTACCTCATGGCCCTCGACGGCCGGATCGCCGTCGCTTCCCCGAGCTGCTACGTCTGCTCCCTCTACGGCCGGCTCCTGAAGACCAACGGCGCGCAGGACGCCGAGCAGAACATTTTCGGTCAGCTCGCCTTCGGCATGGACCACGCGGACTACGTGATGATGCGCGCCCCGAAGCCCACCCTCCTCTGCACCGCCACGAAGGACTTCTTCGACATCGAGGACGCCTGGGCGTCGTTCCGGCATGCCAAGCGCGTCTACGGGCGCCTGGGGTTCGCCGAGCGCGTCGACTTGGCGGAGACAGACAACAAGCACGGCTGGCACCCGCCGCTGCGCGAGGCGGCCGTCCGCTGGATGAGCCGCTGGCTCCGCGGCGTCGACGCGCCCGTCGCCGAGCCGGACGGCATGAAGGTGCTCACCGACGACGAGATCCGCTGCACGCCGAAGGGGGAGGTGATGCTGCTGGAGGGCGCCCGGTCCGCCTACGACCTGAACGTCGACGAGGAACGAGAGCGGGTCGAAAAGCGGAAACGGATCTGGTCCGGTGACCGGGACCCCGCGCTGGCGGCCGTCCGGGCGCTCGCCGGCATTCGTCCGCTCGACCAGCTGCCGAAGGTGGCCGCGAGGCGCGCCGGCGTCGCGGAAGCGGGCGGCCGCCGGATCGAGAAACG
>CAYUME010000002.1:0-35806 GCA_964445475.1 uncultured Planctomycetia bacterium | reverse complement strand
GAGGACTGCATGCGCGACCGGCCGCGGGACTTCGAGCAGCAGAACCGGCTGGTGCAGGATTTCGCCGCCAAGGCCCGCTTCGTCCCGCAGTACGAAAAGACCGCCGCCGCCAAGCTCGAGGAGATCGAGGCGAACAGCAAGAAGGCCAAGGAGTTCCAGAAGGCCGCCGCCGAGCTCGCGGCGCTCGAGCGGGACGCCGACGACCCCCAGAAGCTGGACCGCGTCGCCAAGGAGCTCGAGTCGATCAAGCCCCGCCTCGACGCCCTCGACCGGGAGGTGCAGGGGCGGTTCGACGTCCTCTACAAGAAGGTCGCCCAGGGCCACGTCCTCAACCTTTTCAACGAGGCCAAGACCCTCGTCGAGAAGGATCCGAACAGCCACGACGCGATCCTCGCCAAGCTGGGCGAGGCGCACGCGGCCGCCCTCAAGGTCGGGGGCGCCCTCGACTACCTGGTCAAGGACATCCTCGTCGAGGACGACCGCGTCGCGAACCTCAAGTACACCGACGCGTTCGTGGGCTCCGTCCCCTGGATCGACCTGATGACCGCCGAGTGGCGCGGACAGTGGAAGAAGTCCCCGCCGCCGGAGGCGCTCGACGCCCAGACGGGCGGCGGGGAGTGGGTGCTCGAGGGAAAGGACGTCCCCGGCGTCAGCTTCGGGGTCTATTACATCGGGTCCGAGAAGGGCTGGCGCGACTTCGTGGTCGAGGCCGAGATCGTCGTCGAGAAGTTCGGGTGCGCCTTCTTCGGCCGGTGCGGGCGCCCCGACAAGCCCGTCCGGTACGACTTCCGCGCCAAGCAGGAGACCGGGATCGCGGAGGGGCAGCCCTACAAGGTGACGTTCAGCGTGATGGGCCAGCAGGGGCGCGTCGAGATCAGCGACGTGGGGAAGGACAAGGCCGCCGTCGATCCGCTGGGGTCTCCGTCGGGCGGCGTCGGGCTGGTCCTCGAGCCGGGGAACAAGGTCCGCGTCAAGTCCTTCAAGATCAAGGTCCTGCGGGCCGACACCAAGTAGCAAAGCACGGAGTCACCGAGTTCACGGAGAAGTCACGGAGGACTTGTTTGATTGCTCTCCGTGCGGAGGCGGGTGATTTCCCGCCGGGCGCGCGTCACTTCCGGCCCGAGAAGTCCATCACGTACCGCACCTGGCCCGTCTTGTCCACGAGCGGCGCGACGTGCGCCCGCGGGCGCTTGGGGATGAGCGAGAGCCGCTCGATCGTCAGCGCGACCTGCACCCCCCCCTCCAGCTCCGCCTCGCAGGCCCGCGCGAAGACCGGCGCGTCCGCGTCCCGGTGGGCGACGACCTTCCCGCCGGCGGCCAGCCACGCCGCGTGATCGGCCGCCAGCGCGTCGAAGAGCGGGTCGCTCGTGGCGACGTGGAGATCGATCGGCCCGGGAAACGGCGGCAGACACCCCGCCGGCGTCTTCCCCTCCGTCCAGCACGCCTTCACGCGGTCGTCCGCCACGGCGGCCGCCACGAACCGGTTGAGCACGTCCTGCTGGAGATCGGCAAGCGCGGGCATGGTCCGGTCCTCCACCAAAGGCCCCCTTTCATTCTCCCCGCCTCCCTCGCCCCCGGTCAACCCTTTTTTCTTTTTCCTGCGACCGGGCCGGGGCGCCGGACTCCGACAATCTCAGGAGGGGACCCGCACCTTCGCGGGACGTGCGTGGCAACCGATAACAGGCGTCGATCCGATCGGATACCCGATGGTCACGCCCCCCGCCCCGCATCGCTCCCCGCCGCCTGGTGCGCCTGCCGCGTCGGCTCCGGCAGGCGGTACCCGCCCCCGCACCGCAAGACGTAAGCAACCGCCGTTTCGAGGTCGACGCGGTGGCCGATCGAGACGTAGACCGGCTTCACCCCCTCGCGCGTCCGGAGCGCCGCGCCGACCGTCTCCCCGCCGTCGACAAGCGGCGTCCACTCCCCCCGGGCCGGCCCCGGCGCGTCGTGCGCCCCCGTCAGCCGCGACTTCGCGCAGCCGATCGCGGGGAGGTCGAGCAGCACCCCGATGTGCGCCGCGATCCCGAACCGCCGCGGGTGCGCGATCCCCTGGCCGTCGAAGATCAGCAGGTCCGGGCGCGTCCGCAGCCGCCGGAACGCCGCCAGGATCGACGGCCCCTCGCGGAAGGCAAGGAGGCCCGGGACATAGGGAAAGCGGCAGGACTGCTCGATGACGACGGTCTCGACGGGCTCCAGGCCGGGGAAGGCGAGGACGACAACCGCCGCGCGCGCCCGGACACCCCCCGCCGGGCGGCGCGCGACGGCTGCCCGCGGGCCCGGTGTCACGCTGATGTCGATCCCGGCAACACACCGGACGGGGCCGAGCCGGTTGCGGGTCTCGACCCGATCGCGGAATCGGTCCTGGATGGCGATGGCGCGGGCCGGGGAGACCACCCAAGGGTGGCGGAGGGTCGCCCGCATGGATTGCACCGGTCCGCCCATGCACCTTTCCTGACTTTCCCCATCCAGGCCAGCACCGTCAACAAGCTCCCGGTCGGGCGATCTGGTCAATCAAAACGAGCAAACCCGGGCCCATAAGATGCGCCCTGGTTTACAAAAACCGGGAACAGGACCCTGTCCGGATTTCGGACGAATTCGCCCGGATCTCTTATACGTCAAATATGACCTGAGCTTCCCACATCCCCCCGATCCCTTCCTCCACCCGCAACTGGTGGAACGTGACCGCCTTCAATCCGGTCCGGAGGACGTGCCGGGCGGGATCGAAAGGCTCACGGCGCACCCCCGCCTCGAGCGCGCAGCCCCCGGCCGCGCGGTCCAGCCGGCGGATCGCGAAGCCGGTTCCCACCCACCCCTCGTCCGTGAACCGGTAGAGCAGCTCGGAGAGCCAGGCCTGCAGCAGGGAGGGAAGGTCGTCCGCCTCGATGGAGACCGGATCCCCCTCCCCCGGCGCCGGATCCGGGACGCCACCGGGCCCCTGCGGGAGCTCCAGCATCACGTCGAAGAGGGCCTGCGCGGCGTGGACGAACAGCGCATCGAGGGACCGCCCGCGGACGCGGACGCCGATGTCCGCCGTGTGGTCAATGCGCTCGAAGCCGGGGGAGTCTCCCCCGTCGAACCCGGCAGGATCGGCCATCGCCCCATTATAGCGCCCCGGCGCGGTCCCGCCAACGGGGCCCCGCCGGCACGGGACTTGCCCCGCGAAAGGCCGTATGATCCGGCTGCCGGATGGATACTAACAGCGGGTGACCCGCCCCCGCGCTCGAGCCCCGCATGAAAGGGATCGCGATGAAGCCGTGCGCCCTGCACGCCCTGATCGGCCTCGCCTGCCTTCCCGTCGCCGGGGCGGAGCCCGCCGGAGGACTCCCCGGGGCCGCCGGCGTCCAGGGCGGCCTCATTGTGCAGGTCGGTTGCGCGGACGCGGAGCGCACCGCGGCGCTGCGCGTCGACGACCGGTTCCTGGTGCAGGGACTGGCCCTCTCGCGCGAGGCGGTCGACCCGGTCCGGATGCGGCTCGCCGAGAAAGGGCTCGCCGGCGCAGTCACGGTGCGGGAATTCGACGGGGCGAGCCTCCCCTTCGCGGACGGCCTGGTGAACCTGCTCGTCGTGAGCGCGCCATGCCGGGTCCCCGCCGACGAATGCTGGCGCGTCCTCGCCCCGCGGGGGGTGGTCGCGCTCGCGCCCGGGACGCTGGAGACGGGCCCCTTCGAGAACGACCGGTGGACGCCGGCGGCCGCCGCCGCAAACGGCCACCGGCTCTTCGCGAAGCCCCTCCCGAACGGGCTGGACGAGTGGACTCACTACCAGCACGACCCGCAGGGGACGATGGTGGGGCGCGACGAAGTCGTGGGGCCGCCGCGCGAGATCCAGTGGATCGGCGACCCGAAGTGGCTCCGGAACCACGACTTCATGTCGAGCCTCCACGCGATGGTCTCGACGGGCGGGCGGATCTTCTACGTCATCGACGAGGGCCTCCGCAACCACATCTTCCTGCCCGCCCGGTGGACGCTGGTGGCGCGCGACGGGTTCAACGGGGTGATCCTCTGGAAGCGGCCGCTGAAGGACTGGTGGCCCGCCAACTGGCCGCTGAAAAGCGGCCCCGGCCACCTCCCGCGGAAGCTGGTCGCGGTCGGCGACCGCGTCTACGTGGCCGCCGGGCTCGCCGAGCCGGTGACGGCCTACGACGCGGCGACGGGCGAGACGGTCCGGGCGTACGAGGGGACGCGGCCGACGGAGGAGATCGTCCTGTCGGACGGCGTCCTCTACCTGCTCGTCGACCCGGAGCGGCCGGCGGTGGGCTACCGGGCCGAGTCGTCCAGCTACAAGGAGATCGGCCGCGCGAACGGCGGGTGGGCCTGGACGCCGGAACGGCCGGTGCGGAGCCTGCAGGCGGTCGAGGCCGGCACCGGGAAGGTCCTCTGGCGCCACGCCTCGAAGGTCGCCCCGCTCTCCCTGGCGGTCGGCGGCGACGCGGTCTTCTTCCACAACGGCGCGGGCCTGGTCGCCCTCGACCGGAAGACCGGCGAGCCGCGATGGACCGCCTCCGGGCCGAAAGTCGCCAACGTCCCCACGGGCGGCTCGCTGCGGGCCGTGGTCGCGGGCGGGATCCTCCTCTTCGCCGACGGCGCCGCGCTGGCGGCCTTCGACGCGAAGGACGGCAAGCCGCTCTGGAACGCCAAGCTGCTGAAGACGAGCCACCACTGCCCGGAGGATCTCTTCGTCATCGACGGGGCCGTCTGGTCCGCGAACACGGGGACGGCGCAGAAGCAGGGGACGCACTTCAAGGTGATGGACCTCCGCACGGGGGAGGTCCGGAAGGACTTCGTGGCGGAGAACCTTCCCGCCTTCCCGATGCACCCGCGGTGCTACCCCGGCCGGGCGACGACGCGCTACCTCATCACCAACGGGATGGGGGCAGAATTCTACCGGGTGGGCGACGCGAAGGTGGAGATCTTCAACTATGTCCGCGGGAGCTGCGTCTACGGCCTCATGCCGTGCAACGGCCTGCTCTACAAGCCGCCGGACTCCTGCGCCTGCTACTACCAGTCCAAGCTGGAGCACTTCTGCGCGCTGGCGCCGGCCCGGACGCCGGCCCCGGCCCTGCCCGAGGCCGGGCGCCTTGAGAAAGGACCGGCTTACGGCCGGATCGCGTCGGCGGCGCCGACGACGGAAGCCGACTGGCCGATGCACCGGCGCGACGCGGCCCGGAGCGGATTCTGCCCGTCGCCGGTCCCCGCGACCGTGAAGCCGGCCTGGACCGCCGACCTGGGCGGCCGGCTCACGCAGCCGGTCTTGGCCTACGGGAAGGTCCTCGTCGCCTCGAAGGACCGGCAGATGCTCCACGCCCTGGACGCCGCGACCGGGAAGCCGACGTGGACCTTCCGGGCGGGCGGCCGGATCGACTCCGCCCCGACGCTCCACCAGGGGACGGCGATCTTCGGCTCCGCCGACGGCTGGGTCACCTGCCTGCGGGCGGAGGACGGCGCGCTCGCCTGGCGGTACCGCGTCGCCCCCGCGGACCGGCAGATCGTCGCCAGCCAGCAGCTGGAGTCGTCCTGGCCCGTCCACGGCAGCGTGCTGATCGTGAAGGGCGTCCTCTACGCCCTCGCGGGCCGGAACCTGTTCTTCGACGGCGGCATGCGGCTGGTCCGGCTGGACCCGGCGACCGGCGCGCTCCTCTCCGAGACGACGCTCGACGAGAAGGATCCCGCGACGGGCCGGCACCTTCAGACCCTGATCGCGCAGAAGGTCATGCCGGTGGCGAACGCCGACATCTTCTCCAGCGACGGGAAGCGCCTCTTCATGCAGGAGCAGAACTTCGACCTGGAGGGGAACCGCCTCGGCGTCGACCCGTCCGCCCCCCCGGGCGAGCGGCACCTCTTCTGCCAGACGGGGCTGCTGGACGACGTCTGGTTCCACCGGTCCTACTGGATCTTCGGGAACGACTGCGGCGAGGGGTGGGGCGCGTACGCGAACACGCGGAGGGACAATCCCTGCGGGAGCATCATGGCGCTGGACGGGTCCCGGGCCTACGCCTTCCGCCCCGACCCCCTCGGGAACATGCTGCACCCCCGCCAGACCTACCGGCTGTACGCGTGCGACCGGGACCCCGGCGACGCGGCGCCGGAGGCGGGCGGCAGACGAAAGAAAAAGGCGGCGGCCGGCGCGGCCGGGAAAGAGGACGCGGGGCTCGTCATCGCCGGGCACACGGTCCACTGGCAGATCGACTCGCCCCCGCTGCTCGTCAACGCCATGGCCCTGGGAGGGAAGACGCTCTTCGTCGCGGGGCCGCCGGACCTGGCGGACGAGACGAAGATGCTGGGCTTCCTGCCCGGAGCCGACGACGCGGTCAACCGCCAGCTGCGCGAGCAGGAGGCGGCGTGGCGGGGCGAGCGCGGCGGGGTGATGTGGGCCGTCTCCGCCGAGACCGGGGAGAAGCTGAACGCGATCAGGCTGGAGACGATCCCCGTCTTCGACGGGATGGCGGCGGCCAGCAAGAAGGTGTACGTGAGCCTACAGGACGGGAAGGTCGTGTGCCTGGAGTGAGGTACCCCGCCCCAGCGGGGCGGGCTTCCGGGCGAAGGCGGGTGAAAACAGGGGCATTACCGCATCGGCGCGATCCAGATGTTGCGGAAGCGGACCTTGCCGGCGAACTCCTGGAGCAGGATTGGGCCGGGCTCGGGGCTCTCGGTGGTGCCCAGGCCCGTGGAGGCGCGGATCTCGACGTCGTCGTGGATCTTCACGCCGTTGAGGAGGACGGTGACGCGGGCGCTGGTGGTCTTCTTCTCCCCGCTGAACCGCGCGGCGCGGAAGACGATGTCGAACGCCTGCCAGACGCCGGGCGGCTTGACGGCATTCTTGTCCGGCGCCTTCACGCCGACGATCGCGCCGCAGCTGCCGGTGAGGGACGGGGGGTCGGTCCAGGGGTTGGTCCGGATGTTGATCTCGTAGCGTCCCTGGAGGTAGACGCCGCTGTCGCTCTCCGGCTCCATGCGGAACTCGACGTGGAGCCGGAAGTCCTGGAACCGGGCCCGCGTCAGGATGTTGCCGCGCCCCGTCTCCAGGACGCCGCCGACGACGGGCCAGGCCGCACGCTCGCCGTGCCGGTCGACCCACGCCGAGAGGTCCCGGCCGTTGAAGAGGGCGACGGCGCCCGCGGCGGCACCCGACGGGGCTGGCAGGGAGGACTCCTTCTCGTACTCGACGATGCGGGCCTGGAGGCGCGTCTTCGCCAAGCCGGCGGCCTTTCGGGCGGCCGCGCGGTACCAGTGGACCGCCCGATCCCGGCACGGCGATTTCGCCGCCCCGCCGGCTTTCTCTCCGGCCTCCCACCAGGCGTCGCCGAGGGAGACCTGGCCGGCGACGTCGGATGGATTCGCGAGATCCCGCTTCGCCAGCTCCTTCAATCCGGCGTCCGAGCCCTGCGCCAGCATCGGCAGGCCCCGCTTCCAGTCACCCTTGTCCAGGCAGTAGAAGCGCCCGACGGCCGAGTTGGCATCGGGATCCTCCGGCTTCTCCTTGAGCGTCTCTGCGTCGCCCTTGACGAGGCGTTACCGGCCCCGCATCGATTCGTGGTCCCGCCGGGCGTCGCGGGCCTGGGCGGCAAGATAGGCGTCGGCCGGCCGGCGCGCCGCCGACTCCGCTTTCGTCGCCAGCGCGACGGCCGCATCGTAGTCGTCGGCGTCGGCCGCCTCGGCGGCGGCAGCCAGGCAGCCGTCCGCCAGGGCCGCGGCGGCTTCCGGCGTGCGCACCGACCGGGCGGCCACGTCCAGGGCCTCCTGCTTCAGGGCGAGGGCGTCCACCCGGAAGCCCTTCGCCATCCGGTCGACCGCGTCGAGGGCGGTCGAAGGGTCGCCCGACCGGGCGGCCAGGTCGCGCGCCTCGGCGAGGAGGACGTAGCGGGCCGCCGCGTCGTCCCGCGTCCCCTCGCTCTCCCGGATCAGCCGGGCCGCGAGCGCCTGCTGGTCTGCCGGGTCCCGACGGACGTACTCTGCCTTGAAGAGGTCGCGGATCTGCGCCTCGGCGCGCTTCCGGTCTTCCGGGGAAGGGACGGGGAGGCAGGGCGGCGGCGCGGGGGGGACGACGGAGGCCGGCACCGCGGGCGGCGGGACGGCCGGCGCCGACTCGGGCGCCTTCGGCGGGGCGACCGGGACCAGCGACTCCGGACCCGCCAGGTCGCGGCAGCGCGCGATCTCCTCCTCCACGCCGGCGATCACGCGATCCAGCCCTTCCGCGTCCGCGCCGAAGGAAGCCGACCGCGCCTTCGTGAAGAGCGCCAGCGCCTGCTTCAGCGACTCCCGGGCGCTTTCCGCGTCGAGCTTGCGCATCTCCGGGTCGCCCTCGTGCTGCTCCGCCTTCTTCAGCATCGCGGCCCCGCCCATCCGGAACGAGCGGGCCTGCTCCACCAGGGGGGCGACCCGGACGACCTCGGCAACCGTCTCCTTGGGGACGCTCAGGAGGCCGTACTTCGTCTTGACCCGGTAGGCATCGGCCTCCTCCGACACCTCGTCTCCCGCGACGTGCGTGCCGTCCTTCAGCACGATCACGTCGGCGGGAAGGCGGGCCGGCGGGGGGAACAGCAGGGCGGCGGCGAGGCCGGGGAGCACGGTACGTCTCCATGCGAAGGTCATGGGCGCCCCCTCCCCGGATACGCTCCCGACGGCCGCCTCGGCGCGGCGTCGTGCCTGTTGTCATTCTATCGGGGACCCACGCGGAAAGTCAAATCGGCGGGATTCCGAACGCCCGCCCCGGGACCGTCCGGCCTGACGGGGAAGCCCATCACATCCCCCGTGACGACACAAGGTGTCCGTTACCCGCCGCCGGGGTCCGCCGGCTGCGGCGCCCCCCTCGACCGGATGATTGCTTCTCCAAGGACCCGGCCGTGCTGCCTTGACGCCGCCGGCAACCTTCACTAGAATCGCCTCCGCGTTTCATTGACCCAAAAGGATGGACGCGGCCCATGACCGAGGAACGCGAAGTGGCCGGCGAACGGCAGGACATGATGGGCGTCCTGCTCGGCAAGATGGCGCTGGAGCGGGAGTTCGTCACCCAGGACCAGCTCCGCGAGGCCCTGATGGAGCAGGGGACGGACGTCGAGGAGCGCGGCGCGGCCCGCCCCCTCGGCATCATCCTCGTCGCCAAGGGGTACCTCACCGAGCCGCTCCTCCTGACCCTCCTCGAGGAACAGCGCGCCGCCAGCCTCGACCCCGCGCGCGCCCAGAAGCGCGACACCCTCCTCGGCCAGGTTCTCCTCCAGCGCGGCGAGGTCACCGAGCAGCAGATCAACGACTGCATCCGCATCCAGGCCGAGGCGGTCGAGGCCGGCGCCGCCGAGATCCCCCGCCTCGGCGAGCTCCTCGTCGAGCGGGGCTACACGACCGCCCGCCAGGTCACCCTCGCCCTCTCCTCCCAGAAGAAGGTCATGCTCGCCTGCGAGCAGTGCGGGAAGCGCTTCAACGCGACGGGGTACACCCCCACGCGGCGCTACCACTGCAAGGCCTGCAACGGCTATCTCATCCCCCTCTCCGAGTACAAGAGCACGAAGGTGGACGCGGACGTCACGTTCGATCCGTCCATGGGGACGCCTGCGGGAGGCCAACCGACCGTGGCGACGGACTTTGTCGGATTGACGCCGACGCCCGGCACGATCCCGGCCGTCCAGGCCGAGATTCCCGGTTCGCCGGCGTCCGCGACGCCGATACCCGCCTCTCCCCGCACCGCCGCGGCGTCCCAGCCGGTCGCCCGGATCGTCAAGGTCCGGAACTCGTGGGCGCCGGTATTCTGGATCGGCGGCGCCCTCCTCGCCGCCGCCGCCGCGATATTCGTCTACTTCAAGTTCTTTCGCTAAGACGTCCCCGGGGAGGATCCATCCGGAACCCGGTTGCCCGCCCGATTCCCGCCCACTGCCAAACTGACATCCCGCGCCGCGGCCGCACTTCCGGCGATCCCTTCAAATCCTTGAAATACAACGAGTTGCGCCATATCATCCCCACCCTCTCAACATCTCCCCTGGCATGCGTTTTGCACGGATATCAGGCAGGAAGCGGATAACAAGGGAGTTTGCCATGCCGACCTATGAGTTCCTCTGCGGGGCGTGCGAGGAGAGATTCGAGCTGTTCCTGCCCATCTCCTCCAAGCCCGTGCAGCCGTGCCCGAAGTGCGGCCGGGGGGCGAAGCGGCTGATCAGCGGGGGGGCGGGACTGATCTTCAAGGGAAGCGGGTTCTACATCACCGACTACCGGTCGTCGGACTACAAGGCAAAAGCCGGGGCCGACAAACCGGGAGGCGCGCCGGCCGCCGGGGAGAAGAAGAAGGACTCCGGCACGTCGACCGGATCCAACGCGTCCGGGACCACATCCAAGACATCGCCCGGCCAGTCGTCTTCCGGCACGACGCCCTCCTCTCCGAAGGGAGGAAAATCCAAGCCGTAGCCCGGGACGGCGCCGGGTTCCGTGTCGCGCGGCCTCCCGGCCCGAACCCGATCGCAACCCGGGCTCAAGACCCCGGGCCCGGAGCGCCCCTCCCCCCGTTCCGCAGCTTCGCCCAGTACCCCCCGCTCGCCTCCGCCGAAGGCGGCGTTTCCTCTTCCGCTTCCAGGCCCCACGACGGGTGGTCCGCCAGGAAGCGCCGCACGACATCCCCGTTTTCCTCGGGCTCGATGCTGCACGTCGAGTAGACGAGCCGTCCACCGGGGGCGACGCGATCCGCCGCCGAGGCCAGAAGCGCCCCCTGGAGACGGGGGAGGACCTCGAGGTCGCGCGGCCGGATCCGCCACCGCGCGTCGGCGCGGCGCGCGAGCACCCCGGTGTTCGAGCAGGGCGCGTCGACGAGAGCGGCAGAGAAGGCGTCGGGTGACCGGAAGGGCAGGCGCGCCCCGTCCGCGGTCACGATCCGGACGCCGTCCGCCCCGAGGCGCCGGACGCCCTGCGCGATCCGCCTCGACTTGTCGGCGGCGATCTCGACGGCGAACACGGTCGCGCCGCCGCCCGCCAGCTCCGCAAGGTGCGCCGTCTTCCCGCCGGGTCCGGCGCAGACGTCCAGCACCCGCTCGCCCGGCCGCGGGTCGAGGGCGCGCGACACCGCCATCGCCGTTTCGTCCTGCGGCTGGAAGAGCCCCTCCTGGAAGCTCGGAAGGGCCTGGATCGCGCCGGGGCGGTCGAGCCGAAGGGCCTCCGGGAACCGGCCGGACCGCGAGGCGACCCCCTCGCCCTGCAGCCGGGCCTGCAGGGCGTCGCGCGGGATGCGCCGCAGGTTGACCCGCACGGTGAGCGGCGGCGCGGCGTTTCCGGCCTCGCACAAGGCGCGGACGCGGTCCTCGCCGTGCCGCGCGAGCCAGCGCGCGACGAGCCACGCCGGATGGGAGTACGCCGCGGCAAGATGGTCCCCGGCGGCGGACGGGTCGGGAAGGACGTCGCGATCGAAGCCGACGACGCGGCCGGCCCCGGCGGGAACCCGGCGGACCGGCGGCAGGTCCCGCACGGCGCCGGGGTCGCGGACGATCGCGCGGTCGAGGGCGCGAAGGATGGCATTGGCGGCGGCCCCCGCGCGCGCCCCGCCCCGCAGCGCCTTCGCGCAGGTCACCGCCTCGTGGATCGCGGCGTACGGCGGGACCTTCTCCAGGAAGACGAGCTGGTAGGCGCCGAGGCGGAGAACGTCGGCCAAGTCGTCCGGCGTCGACCGCATCGGCGCCTTCGTGAAACGGCCCAGGAGACGGTCGAGGGTGAGGCGGTGGCGCACCGTGCCAAGCACGAGCTGGGTGAGAAGACGCCGGTCGGCTTCGGAGAGGTCAGGCGGGCGCAGCTCGTCGAGGACGTCGTCGACGAACGCCCGGCGCTGGCGGGCGGTGCGGAGGACGCTCAACGCGAGGGAACGGACCATGGGGTCAACGGATCCGGTCTTTCGCCCGCTTCTTGTGGGGCTTGAAGAACCACAGCGTCCTCAGGCGCCGGTGGCGTCGCAGGAACGAGCGATCCGCCTCGGAGAGCAGGCCGGGGAAATAGCGGTTCTTGTACTTCAGCAGCGCGCTCCAGTCGACCGCCGCGAGCCGCTCGAACGTCCAGCGGGAGAGCCCGCCTTTCATGCGGAACCGCCAGGCGTTGGCGAAGTCGAGCAGGAAGGGCTGGCCGTCGTCGCGGATCAGGATGTTCTTCCGCTGGCGGAGGTCGAGATGGACGACCCGGCGGACGTGCATCGCCTGGACCAGGGCCTCCAGCCGCCGGAAGATCTCCGGCCGGAGCTCGGCGGGAGGGATCCGGTTGATCGGGCGACCCGGGATGAAGGCGGTCCGGACCCGCAGGGGATCGTGGCTCGGCAGCAGGCGCGGGATGCCGGGAAGCCCCTGCAGGTGACGCAGCACTTCGCGCTCGCGGCGGACGAGCACCCGGGCCACGGTCATCCGGATGGGGAACGGCTTGACCGTGTAGTCCTTCTCGATGGCCAGGCCGTGCGGCGTCTCCACCACGCGGATAAGGGGCGACCACCCGCCCTTCCGGCGGAGAACCGCCCCCGGCACGGGCGGCACGAACGGCAGGTTGTTGATCCCGACGAGCTCCATCCGCGCTCCCGTCGTTCGAACGGCCGGCGCCTCCCGGAAGCCTCCGCCGGGCGACACCGGCAGGGCGTCCGACCGTCCCTGGCCGCCGCTACAAGCGGACCAGTTCCCATCCCCACGCCCATTTCGAGACGAGCGCGGCCGCGCCCAGCGCGACGACGAGGGCCACCCAGATCTCGCTGTTCTCGATGACGAGACCGGCCCGCCACCGGTCGGTGCCTCCGCGGTACGGCGCAAGGCGCGGGAGGTAGTCCGGCACGGCCTGGTCGTACGCCTCGAAGGCCTCCCCGAACCGCTCGCGCAGACGGCCGTATTCGACGCGCATCTTGCGGGGCGCATAGGAGGCGACGAAGAGGAGCGAGCCGACGGCCAGGACGATCCAGTTGGCGCCGTACCGGGCGGGGGCCATGGCACAGAAGCCGACCATGATCAGGAACGTTCCGAGGTAGAGGGGGTTCTTGACGTGGGCGTACGGTCCGGTCACGGTGAGCTTCTTGTTCTTCTCGAGGTGCCCCGCCGCCCAGATCCGCAGCAGCTCCCCCATCAGCACCGGGACCGCCCCGCCGAGAAGCCAGGGCGGCTCGGGCCGGGCCAGCGCCAGCAGAGCCCCCACCGTGACCCACACGACCAAGACGCGGAGGGAAAGCTTCGTCCAGAACCGGGCGTGAGACGCCATGGTGCGATCCGCAACGGGGGCGACGATCACCCCGAAAGTGCGGGGATGATAGCAGAGGCAGCGAGGGGACGCAATGTCCAAAAACTCCTCGCGAACCGCCGGCGGCTCTGCTACATTCCCGCTGGTTTGCGCAAGCCAGACAAACCGCGGCTCCGCTCCGTCCCCCCGGCTGAAGCTTCCCCTTGGGGCGGCAGGGGATGCGGCAGGGCCGGGCGATTTGAAGGTCTTGCGTCACCCAGTGGCATGCCCCCCCATGAAGATCCTGGCCGTCGAAACCTCCGGCAAGATCGGCAGCGTCGCCCTCGCCCTGGGCGGCGAAGAGCCCGGCGCCCCCTTCGCCGTCCTCTTCGAACGAAGCTTCTCGGAGGGGCTCATCCACGGCCGCGAACTCGCTCCGGCCGTCAAGGCCGCCCTCGACGAGACCCGGCTCGCCCCGGACGGCCTCGACTTGGTCGTCGTCTCCCAGGGGCCCGGTTCCTACACCAGTCTCCGCGTGGGCCTCGCCTTCGCCAAGACTTTCGCCTGGTCCGTCCGGCGCCCCCTCGTCGGCGTGGGCAGCCTCGCCGCCATGGCGGAGAACGCCGCGGGCGACGCGTCCTGCGTCGTCCCCGCCCTCGACGCGCGATGGGGACAGGTCTACGGCGCGGTGTACGAGCGGGCGGGGAGTCCCGGTACGCAGCCCCTCGCGGCCGATCCCGCCTGGCGCGAGGTCCTGGCGCCCGTCACGGAAGCGCCGGCCGCCTTCGCCGCGCGGGTCCCCGCGGGCGCCACGATCTTCGGCGACGCCCTCGACCGGTACCGGGAGGCCCTGCTGCGGGCGGACGTGAAGGAGGGCGATCCAACGTGGGCGATCCCCCGCGCCTCCGCCGTCGCCCGACTCGGCCTCGCCTCGTACCTGGCCCGTCGCCGGGACGAGGCGATGACGATCGCCCCGCTCTACCTCCGGCCGACCGAGGCGGAGGTCAAGGCGGGAGTCCTGCGCACCGGACCGCCACCCGCCTCTTGACAGGGTCCTTTCTAGGCATATAGTACCCATCGGCGGTTCCGAGCCGCGCACAGGCGGCGCCCGCCGGGAGAAGCCGGTCGCAGCCACCTGCACCACAACCCGTATCCCGCACGATCCGCTTCCCGACAGGAATCCTTTTCCAGTCAAGGAGCGACTCATGCCCGACCAGCACATCGTCCTCAAGGAGCACCAGATCGTCTCGCTCCTCGCCGCCCAGATCTACGTCGGGAAGCGCGCTGGCAATCCTTCAGCCCAGGTCTCCCTCGACGAATGCGTCAAGGAGGCCGTCGAGCTGATGAAGAAGTCAGAAGACGTCGTCTACCAGGGCAAGAAGGCCTTCTGAAGACGGCCCGCCCCGGACGATAACGGCCCGACCGCGCGGCCGACGCCCCGCGCCACGAATGGCGCGTCCTCCTCGACGCGTCGCGGCAGGGGGCTTTTGTTCCCGCCACCGACCAACGCCTGTCGCCTTGCCGGTCGACCAGACTCCTCTTGCAGGGCAGTGTTACTTTTAGTAACATCGCCACGGCAGGCAATATCCACTCCGATTAGTCGCAACTAATTTACAAACAATAACTTGCATCAATATCGCGAGTTTGGCACGCCATTTGCACTTACAGGCCGGGGTCTCCTTATATGGAAAGGATCCCGACCATGCCAGGAACCGAAAACGTGACCGCAACGCTCCCCCCGGTCTCACCGGCCGACAGTGCCCCCTTTTCCGGGGGGACTCCGGCGAACCCGACCGAGCCTCCGCTGCTTCCCCTGCTGAAGCGCCACTTCGGCTTCGACGCCTTCCGGCCGCTCCAGGAGGAGATCATCCGCGATGCGCTGGCGGGGCACGACCTGCTCGCGATCCTCCCCACCGGCGGCGGCAAGTCGCTCTGCTTCCAGCTCCCCGCCCTCGCGCGACCGGGGCTGACCGTGGTGGTCTCGCCGCTCATCTCGCTGATGAAGGACCAGGTCGACGCGCTGCGGGCGGCGGGGATCGAGGCGACGTTCCTCAACTCCTCGCTTGACGCCACGGAGGCGCGGGCGCGGGTCGGCGACCTCTACCGGGGGCGCTACCGCCTGCTCTACGCCGCCCCCGAGCGCCTCCTCCTCCCCGGCTTCCTCGACGCCCTCCGCGCCTGGGACGTCCGGCTCGTCGCCGTCGACGAGGCCCACTGCATCAGCGCGTGGGGGCACGACTTTCGGCCGGAATACCGGCAACTGGCAGGCCTCCGCGCCCTCCTGCCGCGTGCGCCCTTCATGGCCCTCACCGCCACGGCCACCGCCCGCGTCCGCGACGACATCGTCCGCCAGCTCCGCCTCCGCGACCCCCGCCGGTACATCGCCAGCTTCAACCGGCCGAACTTGACGTACCGGGTCCTGCCGAAGGACGACCCGTTCCGCCAGGTCCTCGACCTCCTCCGCGCCCGGCCGGGCGAAAGCGGGATCGTCTACTGTCACAGCCGCAAGGGCGCGGAGCGCCTTGCCGCCCGGCTGGCGGGCGCCGGCATCCGGGCCCTGCCCTACCACGCCGGCCTCGACGCCGCGGTGCGGACGCGCCACCAGGAGCACTTCCGGCGCGACGAGGCCCGCGTCGTCTGCGCCACCATCGCCTTTGGCATGGGCATCCACAAGCCCAACGTCCGTTTCGTCGTCCATGCCGACCTCCCGAAGAACATCGAGAGCTACTACCAGGAGACGGGGCGCGCCGGGCGGGACGGCCTCCCCGGCGAGTGCGTCCTCCTCTTCAGCGCCGGGGACGCGGTCAAGCAGGCGCGGTTCATCGACGAAAAGCCCGACGCGGGCGAGCGGGAGACCGCCCGCACCCAGCTCCGCGAGATGATCGACTTCGCGGAGCGGGCCGGCTGCCGCCGCGCCGCCCTCCTCCACTACTTCGGTGAGGCGTGGACGGCGCCCTCCTGCGGCGCCTGCGACAATTGCCTCTCCCCCCGCGGCACGCGGGACGCCACGACCGAGGCCCACCAGCTCCTCTCGTGCGTCTACCGCATCGACGAGGCGAACGGATTCTCCACCGGCCTTCTCCATGCCGTCGACGTCCTCGTCGGCGCCGACACGGAGAAGATCCGCCGATGGAAGCACGACCGCCTCTCCACCTACGGCATCGGGCGGGGCCGGAGCCGGAAGGCGTGGCAGGCGGACGGCCGCGAGCTGATCCGCCTCGGCCTGCTGCGGCAGACCGACGGCGCGTACCGGACGCTGGAGCTGACGCCGGAGGGGCACGCCGTGCTGCGCGAGCGGCGGCCGGTGACGCTCGCCCGCGCCCCCGTTGCGCCCACGTACGACCGGCCGCGCGCGGGGGACCTCGCCTGCGACGAGGCCCTCTTCGAGCGCCTCCGGGGTCTCCGGAAAGATCTGGCCGACGCCCGCGACGTCCCCGCCTACGTCGTCTTCTCCGATGTGGCGCTGCGCCAGATGGCGAGGCGGTACCCCGCCGACGAGGCCGCGTTCGCGCGGATCAGCGGGGTGGGCGAGAGGAAGCTGCGGGAGTTCGGGCGCGCGTTCCTCGATGCGATCGCCGCCCACCTGCGGGAGCGGCCGCAAACGGATTTCGGGGAGGAGACGGAGCCCGCCCCCCCCGCCCCGGCCCCGCGGCGCTCCGCCGACGGCCTCCTCAACGAGACGGCCCGCGAGACGCTCCGGCAGTTCCGGGAAGGGCGGTCGATCCCGGAGATCGCGGGCGACCGGGGACTGACCGCCAGCACGGTAAGCGGCCATCTGGCGGACGCGCTGGACGCGGGGGAGGAGGTGGACGCGGAACGGCTCTTCGCCGCGGAAGAGCGGGCGCGGGTGGGGGCCGCCTTCGCCGCGAAGGGCACCGGCAGCCTCGCCGCCGTCCGCGAGCGGCTCGGGCGGGCCGTGGACTACGACCGCCTGCGCGTCTACCGGGCGTTCCTCGAGGCCCGGGAGCGCCGCGCGTCCGAGGGACGGGGCAGCACTTGTCCGCCGTAGCCTTATCGGCCTTCCTATGAGGCGAAGGCGGACTCCACGGACGAGGGGCGGGTCTTCCGGGGATCGTCACCAGCGGCCGGACCTTGGACGAGGCCCGCCGGATGGCGGAGGACGCGATCCGCTGCCACCTGGAGAGCCTTCTCAAGGACGGCGAACCGATCCCGGCGGATAAGGCGGTGGACGTCGAGCGCCTCGAGTTGGAGCTGCCGATCGCGTGAGTCCCCGGCTCCCCAGCCTCACCGCCCTCCACCCACGCTGATGATGACGCTTTCTGAACCCTATTTCACGACCTTTGCAGCCCCTGCCCTCACGCTCGTCGCCTGAAACGGGCCTCACACGACCTCTCGACGCACGGGGAGGTCGCCACTCACGAATCAGATGAGGCCATCCGGAGCCGACGGGACATCCGCAGGGCCGAATCCGGTTCCCTGCTCCCGTCGGCCAATGTTACAATGCCTTTCCCCCCGTTTCCCTGGCCTCCCGGAGGGCGGGACGACGATCCCGCGGACGCATGATCGACACCCTTCGCCGCCTCCTTCGCGCGCTCCCTGTTGCCGCCCTCTTTGCCGCCCCGTGGCTCGCCGCCGCGCCCCCGGCGCGGACGCAGGCCCTCGAGGCCCGTCCCGCGGACCCGTACTTCGAGACATTCGCCCCCCTCAAGGCCCCGAAATACGAAGGCCTCTACCTCAAGCCCGGCGACCGCCTCGCCATCGTCGGCGACTCCATCACCGAGCAGAAGATGTACTCCCGCATCATGGAGACCTACCTCACCGTCTGCGTCCCGGACCTCCGGATCGAGGCCCGGCAGTACGGCTGGAGCGGCGAGACCGCGGAAGGCTTCCTGAACCGAATGAAGAACGACTGTCTCCGATTCAAGCCCACCATCGCCACGACCTGCTACGGCATGAACGACTACAAGTACCGCCCGTACGACGAGGCGAACGGCCGCTGGTACCGCGAGAAGTACACCGCCGTCGCCCGCGCCTTCAAAGACGCCGGCGCGCGCGTCGTCCTCGGCTCCCCCGGCTGCGTCGGCAAGGTCGCCAGCTGGGTCAAGTCGGCCTCCGGCACCCTCGACGAGCACAACCAGAGCCTCTGCACGCTCCGCAACATCGACGTCGAGATCGCCGCCGCGGAGGGCATCCGGTTCGCCGACGTCTTCTGGCCGATGCTCACCGCCGGCTTCGCCGCGCGGCAGAAGCACGGCCCCGAGTACGCCGTGGCCGGAAAGGACGGCGTCCACCCGGGCTGGGCCGGACAGCTCGTGATGGCATATGCCTACCTCAAGGCGCTCGGGCTGGACGGGGATCTCGGCACGCTCACGGTGGACCTCAAGGCGGGGAAGGCGACGGCGACGGAGGGGCACGCGGTGAAGTCCTTCGAAGGCGGCGCCCTCACGGTCGAGAGCCGACGATACCCCTTCTGCGCGACGGGGGCACCGGACAAGGACGACTCCCTCCGCTCGGGCATGACGCTCGTCCCCTTCAATGCGGAGCTCAACCGATTCCGGCTCGTCGTCAAGGGCGCGCCGGCGGCGGGCTGCACGGTGACGTGGGGCGGAACCTCGCGGACCTACCCCGCCGACGCGCTGGCAAAAGGAGTGAACCTGGCGGAGGACTTCAAAGCCAACCCGTTCTCGGAGGCCTTCGGGAAGGTGGATGCCGCGGTGGCGGCCAAGCAGGCCTACGAGACGAAGCAGGTGAAGCAGATCTTCCACGGCAAGGAGGGGCGGGAGGACATGGAGGGCGCGGTGAAGAAAACCGAGGCCGAACGAATGCCCCTGGTCGAGGCCATCCGCGCCGCCTTCGTGCCTGTTACGCACACCCTCCGCATCGAGGCACCCTAGCCGCTCGCCACGAAGGATGCGCTTCGCGCATTCCTTCATGGCTCACTTCGCAACAGACGGCGCGGCATACAACCGCCGCGCCGTCTGTTGCTTTCCGCGGACGTGGCCCCGCCCCCCGCCCGCGGACAACATCCCGCCATCCTCACGGCAGCGCGCCGGGGGGAAGGCCTCCGTCCGAGATGGCGCGGGCGGGACTGTCGGGCGCTAAGCGATAGTCGTTGCGTGCCGGGTCGACGAACGCCGGGTCGGCCACGATCCCGCGCGCCTCCAGCCCGCGCCCCCCCAGGAACGCCGCGAAACGGTCCCCCCCCACCGTCTCCCGCCCCCAGAGCAGCATCGGCCCCTCGCGCTGGAACCAGACATTGGAGTCCATCGTCAGCACCGCGGTCCAGTCGCGCCCGTGGAGACGCAGGAGGCTGTCCGTCGCGTCGCAGAAAACGTTGAAGCGGATGACACCCCCCTCGGTCACGGAGCTGTTGTCGTAGAACATGAGGTGCCGCCCGTTGGGGTCGGGGCGCTGGCGATGGCCCCAGCCGCGGCCGGCGCCGACGCAGGTGTTGTGCTCGAAGCGGATGTTCCGGGTGCGGCTGGCGGGACCGCGGTTCCAGAACTCGAAGGAGTATTCGCTGTTCCAGATGATGTTCCGCCGGTACGCGATGTTCTCCTGGAGATTCTCGCCGTCGCCTTGGTTGGTCAGGGCGGCGTCGTAAATCTCCCAGAGACGGCAGCCCTCGACGAGGCAGTCGCGCGCGCCCGACCAGAACTCGACGCCGTTGCCGAAGCGGACGGGCTTCCCGTCCGGCCGCGTCGTCTGGTGGCCGCCGCCGATCCAGGAGAGGTCGCAGTCGCGGACGGTGATGTGGCGGGTCCCGCCGCCGCCGATCCCGTGCGCGGCGCCGTAGCGGAGCGCGAGGCCCTCGTACGTGACAAAGCCGCGCCCCCCCTCGTCGATGATGTGCCGATTGAGGGCCAGCTCGATGCTCCGGTGGCGCGTCGCGGGGTTTCCGGCGGAACGGAGCGTCACCTGCCAGGCGCGCGCGTCGTAGAAGAAGTCGCCCTCCCGGGCGAGGTCCGCCACGCTCCACTTCTTCACGCCGGTCGACGCCCCGTGGTCGAAGACGATATTGCCGACGTCGACGGAGAGCGGGATCGGCTGGCTGCACGTCGCGCTCGCCAGCGTCCCGGGCTGAAACAGCAGGATGGAGCCCGGCGACAGCGCGCCGCCCAGGAAGAGCGTGAGACGGGCGTCCCCGGCTGTGCAACGGGCCTGGAAGCGAACCGTCTGTTCGCCCCACACCGCGCCGGGGACGAAGGGCGCGTCCGGGTCGGCGTACGCCGTCCAGGGCGGGCCGTCCTTCATCAGCACGGCGCGGAAAGGCTTCGCGGGGGGCGTGCACGTCGCGCGCAGCGTCAACAGGTAGTACCCGCCGTCGTGCACGGACAGGCCCGGAACGGTCAGCTGAATGTGGTTCGGGGCGGTGCCGGGCTGGTCGCATTCCAGGCGGTACCCGGGGTGCCCCTCGCCGCCGGGGGGGATCGGGACCAGGCGGCACGCGGCACCGCCCTCCTGGTGGAGCCCCCACCGGGCCTGCTGCAGGTCGGCCAGCGGTGCACCTGGCTCGAAGCGCAGGGGCGCCGTCGCCCAAAGGCCAGGTCCGGCAGGCTGCCAGTCCTCGGGCCGGTCTATAGCCGCGGAGCCGAGAAGGAGCGGCTTCTTCCCCGCCCCGAAGGCGCCGTAGGAGACGACGCCCGAGGCGTCGCCGCTTTGCGGCACAAGCTGGCCGCGCCAAGTGCCGCCGCGCCTGAAGAGGACCTTGTCGCCCGGACGGAGCTCGGCCCGGTTCACCCGGCCGAGGGAGCGCCAGGCGGAATCCGGGGCGAGGCCGTCCTTCGCGTCGTCACCGAGCGCCGCGTCGACGTGGAAGACGCGGGGCGGGCCGCCGGGCTCCGCGGCGCCGGCGCCCCCGGGCGCGGCGGCCAGCAGCTCGGCGATCCGGATCGCCTGACTCGGCAGCACGAGGACCTCCCAGGGCTGGGATGACAAGCCGCGAACGCGGGGGATTCAGGACCCCTGAAATGATCGCGCTCTGGGAGGAAGATGTCAACTGCATAGAGAAGTGTGAAGGGGTCTCCAAATGGCCGTCTGGTGCCATTTTATGCGATGATCAGCGATCTCTTTCGGGGCCGTTGGGGCCTCCGCGCGGGAGGAGGGCAGCGACACGGCAGAGGCCCCCCGACGCGTCAGTCTCCAAAGAACTCCGGAGACACATCGACCCCCCACTATATTGTGCCATCACATATTTATAAGCATATGCGCGCCTCGACGCAACCGGCATCGGCCGGTTACGTCGCTCCCTCCCCTCGGAATCCCAAATGGCCGATATAGAAAGGGGGAGCCGCCCCTTGTGCCGGATGTCTGTGCCGGCCGGGGCCCCCCCTTGTAAGGACGAGCCATGAGCCCCATCCCGACCCCCGGCCGCGCCTGGGCGGAGATCGACCTTGCCGCGATCGGCCGGAACCTGGGCGCCTTCCGGCAGCAGGTCGGCAAGGCCGTGAGAATCTATGCGGTCGTCAAGGCCGACGCCTACGGCCACGGCGCCGTCCCCGTCGCCGGCACCCTCGCGGCGACGGGGGTCGACGGGCTCGCCGTCGCCGACGCGCGGGAAGGGGTCGAGCTGCGGAAATCCGGGATCGACATCCCCATCCTGATCCTCGGGAAGCTGACGCCGGAGGAGTACGAGCCGGCGGTGGAGCACGACCTCGCCGTGACGATCGACGACGCGCTGGGCGTGGACCGGCTGAGCGAAGCGGTGCGCGCGGTCCCCGGCAACGCGACGGAGCCCCGCCGCGCGCGGGTGCACATCAAGGCGGACACCGGCATGGGCCGCCTCGGCGCACCGCCCGAGGCGGTGCTCCCGATCGCCGAACGGATCCGGATCCTCCCGGAGCTGGAGCTCGAGGGAGTCTGCACCCACTTCTCCTCGGCCGGCTCGATGAACAAGACAGCGATGCAGGAACAGCTGGTCGCTTTCCGGCACCTCCTGGGACGCCTGGCGAAGGCCGGGATCGAGCCCCCGCTCGTCCATGCCGCGAACAGCGCCGCGGCACTCGCCTTCCCGGAGACCCGGTTCAACCTCGTGCGCCCGGGGCTGGCCCTCTACGGCATGGATCCCGGCTGCTGCGCCCGCCTCGGATGGCGGCCCGAGCCGTCGCTCGCCCTGCGCGCCCGCATCCTCCACGTGAAGCCCCTCGCCCGCGAGCGGACCGTCGGGTACGAGCGCCGCTGGATGGCCACGGCGGACACCCGCGTCGCCACCGTCCCGATCGGCTACGCCGACGGCTACCCGCTCGCCCTCACCAACACCGGCTCGGCCCTCGTCCGAGGTCACCGCGTTCCCGTCGTCGGCAGCGTCACCATGGACTACGTCATGCTCGACGTGGGGGCGGTGCCGGAGGTCCAGGAGGGGGATGTGGCGACGTTCATCGGGCGGGACGGGACGGAGGAGATCCGGGCTGAAGATGTGGCCGCCAAGGCGGGCTCGATCCCGTACGAGATCGTCTGCCGGATCGGCCGGCGGCGGGTGGACCGGCTGTATCGGTGAGCGCTATTTCGCCGCCGGGGCCTCGAAGCTCATCTTGAGCTGGACCTGCCGGGCCTGGATGTCGATCCGGCCGATCGGGGTCCCGTTCGCGTCCAGCACGGCGTGGCCGGCGCGGAAGCTCCCGGACAACGAAAAGGACTGCGGCTTGCCCGCGGCGAGATCGAGAACGAGGAGGCCGACCAGCTGGCCCTTCAGGTAGCTCTCCTCCCCTTCCTTCCCCTTGTCCATCCGGACCGATACGGACACCTCCGCGCGGAGGGGCGTTCCGGGAAGGATCCGGCCGAGCGTGCAGCGGAGCTCCGGCGTGCCGGTCTCTTTCCCGAGACCGAGGGAGGCCAGCCGCTCGGCGTTCTTCACCGTCCACGAATCGCCCACTTTCACCGTCCCCGCCTTCAGCAACAGCGGCAGGTCCAGCCAACGGGCCAGCGACGCGGCCGCGTCGGCATCGAGCGAGCCCCCACCGAGCGGGATGACGGTCCAGCCCTCCCCTTCGCGGGTCACCGTGACGACCCGGCCCTGCAGGGACGACGGATGGAGGCCGCCCGCCGTGTCGCCCGCCGTCCGCTCCTCCACGGTCGAGCTGAGGCAGTTCAAGCGGACCTGGATGGGCGCCTTCCGGTCGTCGACCACCACCATCTCCTCGGCGAACGACTCCTGTTTCCGCGTGAAAATCGAGCGGGCGGTCTTCTTCTCTTCCAGATCGGTCGCGGTGATCGTCGCGTCGATTGTCGTCTCGATGCCCACCAGGCGTCGCTCCCCCACTGCAGATTGCAGCTTCAGCTCGCACGTGTCCTGGGCGGCTGCGGAAAGAACGGCATGCGCCGCAACGACCACGCCGAGACACGCGGTGCGTGAAAGATGGGTCGTTGCGCGCATGGCGTCATGAACCTCCGGTAAGAATACCGCATGGGAACGCATGACTTTACGATGAAACAAGATAGAATGCAGGTGACGGGGTGTCAAACAATATCATGAACCGCCTGACCGACTACGACTTCGAGCTCCCCCGTGAACGGATCGCGCAGGCCCCCCCCGCGCGGCGCGACGCCTCGCGCCTGATGGTCCTGGGACGGACGGGAGGGGATCCCCGACACGCCCGCTTCCGCGACCTCCCGGACCTCCTCCAGCCGGGCGACCTGCTGGTCCTCAATGACTCCCGCGTCATCCCGGCCCGCCTGGTCGGCACCCGCGCCACCGGGGGAAGGATCGCCGTGCTGCTCGTCCGCCCCGTCGATCCCGGCGGGCCGGGCGACAAGACTCCCGCCTGGGAGGTCCTCGCCGAGCACGGGGGGCGGCTCGTCGGCGAGTCGCTCGCCTTCGGCCGGGTACGGGGGACCCTGGAGGCCTGGATGGGGGCGCGGGGACGGATGCGGTTCGACGCCGACCCGCTGGGACCGCGGGCGGGGGATGCCCGTCGCGCGCCGCTCCCCCCCTACATCAAGCGGCCCAAGGCGGGGGACGACCGGCGGGCGGCGGACCTGCGCCGGTACCAGACCGTTTACGCCCGCGCCGCGGGATCGATCGCCGCACCCACGGCGGGACTCCACTTCACGCGCGGACTCCTCGACCGTCTCGGCGGACGCGGCGTCGCCACCGCGTCCATCACGCTCCACGTCGGCCCCGGGACCTTCCAGCCGGTGAGGACGGAGCTGGTCGACGCCCACCGGATGGAGGCGGAGCGCTACGAGATCGGCGAGGCGGCGTCGCGGGCGATCCACGCGGCGAAGGCGGCCGGGCGGCGCGTCCTCGCAGTGGGAACGACGACGTGCAGGGCGCTGGAGTCCGCCGCGCGCGGCCCCGGCCTCGTCCCCCACGCCGCGCCCACGGACCTCTTCATCCGTCCGCCGTTCGACTTCCGCGCCGTCGACGGCCTCCTCACCAACTTCCACCTCCCGAGGAGCACGCTCCTCATGCTGGTGAGCGCACTCGCCGGCCGGGAGCGGGTGCTGGCCGCCTACGGTGAGGCGGTGCTGGCGGGATACCGGTTCTACAGCTACGGTGACGCCATGCTGATCGCGTGAGCCGCGGGGACCGCCGCCGGGGCGCGGGGATCGTGACCGGCGGGACCTTTGCGGATACAATCCCCGCGGCCTTTGTGGAGATCCGCCATGACCGACACCCTCCGCCGCGTCAAGACGCGCTTCCTCCGCCAGGACGAGAAGGGGATCCAGAAGGAGTGGTTCCGTTCCGCGAACGGAGACCTGCTGATCCGTCGCGGGCTCTCGACCGGCGACCTCGTCGGGTTCGAGCTGGCCTTCGACCGGCCCGACAGCGAACACCAGGACTACGTGAGCTGGATGAAGGGCCGGGCGACGAAGACGGGGACGGTGGACCCGGGGGAACGGTCGGGGCGGATGAAGATGAGCCCGCTCGTCGAGCTGCACGACATCCCCGACCCGCGGATCCTGAGGCGCGCCGCGGCGTTCGTCGCCGACCGGCGGCGGCGTCTCCCGCAGGAGCTTCGGGTCTTCCTAGCGGGGCTGCTGGAGGAAACGGGCGCCTGAGGGGACCGGCCGCGAGGCGAGTCCCTGCCGGGCGGGCGGATCACTTCCGCGGCGCCTCCAGCTTCTTGACGTATTCCTGCCACTCCCGGTCCATCACACCCAGGTTCGCCTTCCCGAAGGCGGTCTCGTAGGCCTGCTCGGCCGACCCGCCGTCGCGGACCCCCTTATAGTAGTCGCGCAGCATCGGCGCGTACTTCCCGCCCTCGTGGCCGAAAAAGAAGTGGACGACAGACCAGGCCTGGGCGTAGTTCGCGGCGACGTAGCCGCCGTAGAAGTCCTTCCGGGCCGACGACTTCAGGAGGTCCGAGAAGCTCTTGACGTACTTCGTGCCGAGAATCGACTTGATGGTCTGGAGGCGGCCCTCCTGGACGAGCCCGGTCGCCACCACCCGCCCGTTCTCGATGCGGGTGGCCCCGAAGAACTCGGCCACGCCCTCGTTGAACCAGTAGGGCGGCTGGTGCAGGAACTGGTGCAGGAACTGGTGGAACCCCTCGTGGTAGAGGACGCGGAGGGTCAGCTCCTTGTCGAGCCCCTCGAAGATCAGGAGCTCCTTGTAGTGGGGATGGTAGTAGCCGAGCGACATCTCGGGGCGGTCGCTGGTGGAGAGCTCGGCGTAGGTGAGGTACCCCTCGCGGGTCTCGAAGATGTAGGCGCGGGCCTTGTTCTTCTGCTCGGCGCGGTAGCCGAACCGGCCGGTGTACATGCCGTAGATCGCCTCGAGGTGGGAGGCGTAGAAGGCCGCCGCCCGGTCGCTGATGTCGGTCTTGACGAGGTAGTGGGCGGTCTCCCGGACGAAGGTCTTCTCCTTGGCCCAGGGGGGGCCGTCGGTGACGTTCTTGAGCTGGCGCTGGACCTTCTGGACCTCGAAGTCGTCGGGCGCGATCTTGGCCGCGGCCTCGATCTCCTTCATCGCCTTGTCGCGCTCCCCCTGCATCAGATAGAGGTAGGCGCGGGCGGCCAGCGCCTCGCCGTAGTCCTTCTTCGCGTCGAGGGCCTTGTTGTAGAACGACAGGGCCTGGGGGAAGAGACTGCGAAGGGCACAGAGGTCGCCCTTCTCCTTGACGGCCTCGTAGAAGCCCGCGTCCTGGGCGAGCGCGGCGTCGAGGTCCGCCTCCGCCTGGTCCTCCTCGCCCTTCGCCATCCGGCACTGGGCGCGCCGGTAGAGCGCGGCGGCGAACCCGGGGGAGGCCTGGAGGGCCGACGAGAACTGCTCGATCGCCTTGTCGACCTGCCCGGTCATCTGCAGCTTCCGCCCCTCCGCGTAGGCCGCCGACGCGCCCTTGTCGATTCGGTCCATCGACGCCTTCGACTCGACCGAGAGGGGCTCCAGGCGAAAGACTTTCGGCCCCTCCTTCTTCAGCTCCTCGCCGATCTTCTCGCGGGTGGCGAGCGTGTCCGCCTCCGAGAGGGCCTTGCGGAGCCAGTCCGGGTCGATCGCCCCCTCGATCTTCACGTTGTCGTAGCGGACGCTCCCGCCGGTGGCGCACAGGCAGAGATACCCCTCGCGGTAGGCCGTGTCCTGCTTCGCCAGCAGGGGGGCGCCGTTGAGGGTCATCTGGAGCACCCCCTGGCGGACCACGGCCTTCCAGCGGTACTTCGTGCCCGACTGCATCTCGGGCTTGCTGGTTGTGCCGAGGTTGTTCACGTCCCAGTACGTCGCCCCGCCCATCGACTTCGTGCCCCAGCGGCGGATGTAATGGCTGGGCTTGGCGCGACCGGTCTGGTCCCGGCCGCCGTTGAGCGAGAACCCGTATCCCTCCCCCTCCTTGAAGGAGAAGAAGATGAGCACGCCGGCCTCCGCGCTCGAGCTCGCGAGGGTCACGTCCGCCTCGACGGAGAGGTAGTTCTCGAAGACCGCCCCCTTGACGTTCCAGAACGAGACGCCGCCCCCGGCCCCCTTCAGCTCGAGCTGCCCGTCGACGATCTTCCCCTCGCAGGCCTGCTTGAAGTCCTCCGCCTGTTTTTCGTCGGAGAAGTCGTAGGCGATCCGGAGGATGTTCTTCCCGTAGAGCTCGGCCTTGCCCGCGAACATCCCCTTGACCTTGGCGCCCAGCTCTTTGGCGTCCGAGGCCGGCGCCGGCGGCGCCAGGGCGAGGAGGGCGGCGGAGAGGGCGACGACGGCGGCCAGCGTTCTCGTCATGGCAGAGCGCCTAAATTATGCACATGGACACATTATAGATGGGCCGGACGGGGCGATCAACGTTTTTCAAACAAAAGACAAGGCGCGGAGCCTTCCCGGACGGGAAGACCCCGCGCCTTTGGACGCCGCGACACCCCGCGTGGTTCCGCGTTCGATCTTACGGCGCCGGGTCCCGCCCCACCCGGGCCGCCAGCTCCCGCTTGAAGAGCCGCCCCCGCTCCGCGAAGTTCCGGAACTGGTCGAAGCTGGCGCAGGCCGGGGAGAGAAGGACATAATCCCCGTCCTGCGCCAGTCCGACGGCCGCGGCTACGGCCTCCGCGAGGGTGGCGACGCGGCGGATCCGCGTCGCCCCGCCGGCGGTGCGCACCGCGGCCTCGATCGCGTCCGCCGTCTTCCCCATCAGGACCAGGTCCCGCACCTTCTCCGCCACCGCCCGCCCCAGCGCGTCGAACGGCAGCTTCTTGTCGTAGCCCCCCGCGATCAGGACGAACGGCCCCGGCAGGGCCTCCAGCGCGGCGAGCGTCGACTCCGGGTTCGTCGCGATCGAGTCGTTGTAGTACCGCGCGCCGCGCGCCTCGAGGACGCACTCGAGCCGGTGCTCGACGCCGGGAAAGGCGCGGAAGACGTTCGCGGCCGCCTCGGCCCACGCCCCGGGGGCCCGGCTTCCCGCGTAGTCCCAGGTCGCCGCCGCCGCCGCGACCATGTTCTGCAGGTTGAAGAGGCCCGGCAGGCGGCGGCCGGCGACGCCGATCCGGACGGCACGCCCCGCCAGCTCCGCGACCAGGACCTCGCCCTCCCGGCCGAACTGCCCCGGCTCCGGAGCCCCCAGCGTGAAAAGGCGGACCCGCGACCGGCACGCCGCGGCCCAATCCCGGACCCGGAGGTCGTCGGCGTTGAGGACCGCGACGTCGCCGGCCTCCTGGTCCCGCAGGATCTGCCGCTTCGCCTCCGCGTAGGCCTCCAGGGTCCCGTGGCGGTCGAGGTGGTTCGGCGTCAGGTTCATGACCACGGCCACGTGCGGGCTCCGCCGGAGGCACGCGAGGTCCTCGAGCTGGAAGCTGGAGAGCTCCAGGACGACGAGGTCGCCGGAGTCGATCTCGTCCGCGACCTCGACGAGGGGGAGGCCGATGTTGCCGCCCACCCAGACGCGCGGGACGGGCCGCCCCGCCGCGCCGAGCGCTGGGGCGACGTGCTTGAGGATCTCGCCGCAGAGCGCGGTCGTCGTCGTCTTCCCGTTCGACCCGGTGATTCCCAGGATGGGGGCCCGGCACCGCTTCCAGAAGAGGTTCATCTCGGTGTCGATCGGGATGCCGGCGTCGCGGGCGATCCGCAGGAGGGGATGGTCGGACGGCACGGCGGGGCTGCGCACGACGAGGTCGGCCTCGCGGAAGTCCGACTCCCGGTGGCCGCCGAGGCGGAAGGCCACCGGGAACCCCGCCAGCGCATCGACCGACTCGCGGAGGTCGGCCTCGCCGCGGAGGTCGGTGACAAGGACGGAGGCCCCTTCGCGGACCAGCCAGCGGGCGACGGCGGTGCCGCCGCCGGCGAGCCCGAGGCCCATCACCAGGACGCGTCGGTTCCGGAGGGGGACCAGTTCGGAGGTGAGCACGGGTCTCGAGGCCTCGCCCCTCGCCCGACCACTAGGACGGTCATGCGGCTCCGCCGCCGCGGTCGCACCGGACGCCCGGCGCATGCGGTCCGCACCCAAGAGGGACCCGGAGGACGCGGCCCTCACGGCTGCGTCGCCGCCTCCTCCGCCGGGGCCGGATCGATCCGCGCGCGCTCCTCCTCGTTCCGGGCGCGGAGGTGATCGCGCAGTCCGCGGGCGCGCTCCAGGACGGCGGCCTTGCGGCGCTCGAGCGCCTCGCGGTCTTCCGGCCGCGTCGGCAGGGGATCCGCCGGCTCGAGCGCGAAGTCGAAGGTCTGGGCATCGGTGACGGTGAAGGGGATCGCGATCTCCGTGACCAGGTCGAGGCCCGGCCACTGGTACCAGGGAACGGAGAGGGGGGCGTCCACGGCGACGCGCCGGAAGCCGCCCTCGAACCCGGGCGGCGTGGCGCCCCCGTTGGCCTTCAGGAACACCTCGCGCTGGTACTCCAGCACGACGCTGCGCGTCCCGTAGTGGCTGAAGGGGGTCTCGCAGGGCGTGATGCCGACGCGCTCGTCATCCACGTAGGCCACGGCCCCCGGCGGCTCGCTCCGAAGCACCATCTTCCGCTCGACACAGGCGGCCGGGAGGAGCGCCGCCGAGGCGAGGCCGGCGGAGAGCACGAAAGAGCGGACGCGGGCCGTCCCGGGGCGAACCATGGCATCCATTCTAGGGGCGAGGAAGGCGGTTGCAAGTCAAATGGCGACACACGCCCCCGCTTTATGTATTGACGTCACCGCCGCCCCTTTCGCATAATGGATGGCGTCGACGGGACCGGGACTCCCCTGTTTTTTTGCGAGCCCACGCATCATGAAGTGCCTGCTCCTCGGCGCCGGCTACGCGACCCGCCTGTATCCGCTCACGAAAAGCCACCCGAAGCCCCTCCTCCCCGTCGCCGGGAAGCCGATGATGGAGTGGATCCTCGACAAGATCCTCGCCGTCCGCGAGATCGACACCGTCCACATCGTCTCCAACCACAAGTTCATCGACAACTACCGCGTCTGGATCGAGGACCTGCAGGCCCGCCGGTCCCCGCGGATCCCGATCACGCTGCACGACGACGGAAGCACGACGAACGACGACCGGCTGGGGGCGATCGGGGACATCCACTTCGTGATCGACCGGGCGAAGATCAAGGACGACCTGCTGGTGGTGGCCGGCGACAACCTTTTCAACGCGGGGCTGTCGCCCCTCGTCAAGACGTTCCAGAAGCAGGGCTCGTCGGTCGTCGGCCTGAAGGACCTGGCGAGCGAGCCCGCCGAGCTGATCAGCCAGTACAGCGTCGTCGAACTGGGGACCGACGGACGGATCGTCAAATTCGAGGAAAAGCCGCCGATCCCCAAGGGGACGCTGATCTCGATCGCGATCTACCTCTACGCGAAGAAGCACGTCCCCCTCGTTCAGCGCTACCTGGACGAGGGAAACAAGCCGGACCAGCCGGGTTATTTCGTCCAGTGGCTCCACCGCCAGGTGCCCGTCTACGGGCACGTCCTGGATGGGACCTGGTACGACATCGGCGACATCAACTCGTACAACAAGGCCAACGAGGTCTTCGCGGAATAGCGAGAGACCGCCGCCCCTCGGCACGCCGTGCCGGGGACGGCGGTCTCTCGGCCTTCACCGCAGGCGCGCGTCCGCCGTCTGCACCGCCGGCTCCTCGCCGGGCGCCGCGGCCGCCTCCATCCGCGCGCGAATCACCTCGATCCCGGCCAGCTGCCGGTGCGTCGCCTCGATCGTCGTATAGAGGCGGTGGTTGGCCTCCTCCAGCTCGACGATCCGCGCGAACATCGCCCGGTGCGTCTCGCCCGACTCCGCCGACGCCACGGACGCCGCCGGAGCCGCAACGGGCGCAGTCGGCGGGACGAACGTCAGGCCGACGGCAAAGATGCCGGCGGCGGCGGCCAGAGTCAGGACCGTCGAGACCCCGGTCCGCCATCGCTCGATCGTCCCCCCGCCCGCGACGGGCAGCTCCTCGAGCTCCAGCCACCGCCCGTCCTCGGCCCACAATCGGGGCGCGTCTGCCGCCTCGACAATCAGGATTGGCTCCTCCACGGCTCTCCTCCCCAGCGATGGACCCCCACCGATACCGTCCCCACCCGCCGCACCGCCCCCGGGTCGGAGCGGAGGTCCGTCGGGACCCTCCCCGCGGCATGAACTTCTTTCGGCCGGAACCCATGAAACCTTGAGCCCATTTTTTCATCCGCCTCCGCCCGGAAACGCCGGTCCTTTGGGGCGGGGCGGCTTCACTGTCCGCTTTCGCGCGGGACCGCAGAGGGGGATCCCGGGGAAAAGAGGGGGGGCCGGACGGACCCGAAACGAAACCGGCCGGCTCGAGGCCGGCCGGCAGGCGAGCGAAAGGACGGAACTGGCGATCAATCCGCCTTCACCTGGGCGGGCGCCTTGGGGACCTCGCCGCCGGCGGATTTCTCCTGCTTCTTCTCGACTTCCTTCAGCTTCTCCGTCGCCGCTTCGATCGACCCGAAGATGGTGCGCAGCATGCCCTCGAGGTCGTTCACGCGCTTCGCGAGGGCCTCGTTCTTCGACTTCAAGGCGGTCACGCCCCGCTCCGATTCCTCCAGGGCCTTCTCGGTATCGCGGCGGGCGCGGTCGGCGGACGTGAAGCGGACGTTCAACCGGGCGCTCTCCTCCCGAAGCGACTCCACCTGCTTGCGGAGGTCGGTGCTTTCGGTCTGGCGGGTGGCCAAAGCGCGCTCCAATTCCACCACGCGCGACTGGAGGGCCTGCATCGCAGCCGGCGCGGGAGCGGGAACGGCGGCCGCCGAAGGGGCGGCGCCCGACGCCGGCGCGGGGGGGGCCTCCTTCGGTTCGGGCACCGCGCGGATCCGCTCGCGGATCTCTTCGCGGCTGTACCGCGCGTCCCCCAGCACGTCGATGGCGGTCACCTCGATCCAGGGCAGCTTGTGGAAATCGCTCAGGACCATGCCGGTCACTTCGACGGGCACGTACGGCTTCAGCCCGAGCAGGATCCGGACCAGCTTGTCGTTCTTCCGCAGGAAGCAGGTCGGCAGGTCATCGAGCCGCCCCTCGCGGGTCCATACCTCGGCATTGGAGGGCCAGACGGAGAAGACCAGGTAATCCTCCCGGACGAACGGCGTGAAAAAAGGCGCCCAGAGGTTCTCGAGGCCGTGGAACATCCCGTCGAAGCGGACCGTGAGACCGACGAACTTCTCCGGAGACTGCTTGAGGTCCCGGATGTCGACGGGGACCGGGGTCAGGGAGGGATCCTCGGCCCGAAGGGCGGGAAGAAGCAGCGTGGCTGCGACGATCGCAAGGAGAAGCACCGCACTGAGGAAAACCAGCCGTTTCATGGAATGTCTCCTTTCGAAACACCGCAGCGCCATGCGCCGACGAAAAGAACACCTCGCATTTCAGGTTACTCCCGACACCTCGCGGATGTCAAGAAAAAGGCCAACGGAACACCCCGGCGGGCGTTTATAATAGAAAGACGGTACCCATATGCGTTGCCGGCCCCCGCTCGGGGGACCGACCGAAGGGCAGGCGGACGGATGGCCCAAACCCCCAGACCGGCGACGCGCGCGGTCGACCGGCGGACGCGCCGCGGCATCGCCCTCGTCCTTACGCTCCTCGTCCTGGCCATCCTCATCATCCTCGTCGTCCAGCTCCGACTGACGACGCGGCTTCACGTCATCCAGTCGGCCAACACGGCCGGAGACCTCCGCAACGCCTGCGGCGCCCAGGCCGCCCTGGAGTTCGCCCGCCTCTACGTGCAGACCGACACCGAGATGGCGCCGGCCGTCGACACCCTCCTCGAGCCCTGGGCCCGCCCCCTCCAGATCCCGGAGCTGGCCGGCGCGATGGCCCAGCTCACCCTCGAGGACGAGGAGCGGCGGTTCAGCCTCTACCGCCTGATGCTCCCGGACGGGAAGCCGGACCCGGTCGGCCGGGAGCAGCTGGCCCGGCTCGTGGCCATCCTCGGCATCCCGGACGAGACCCTTGCGCCCCGGATCACCGACTACGTCGATCCCGACGCGGAGGGGGAGTTCGAAGAGGGGGCGAAGAACCGGATGCTCGTCATGCCCGAAGAGCTGGCCATGATCCCGGGCGTCTACCCGGAGTTCCTCTACGGAGGCGTGAACCCGCAGACCAAGCAGCCCTTCCGGGGGCTGCTCGAGTTCGTGACGCTCTGGCCGCTGCCGCAGCGGCCCGTCGCGCCGCCGCCGGGAGAAACGCCCCAGACCCCGGGCGGCACGCCCGACGTGAACACGACGCCGCCTCCCGCGCCGGACGAGACTCCGCAGACGCCTCCCGGGACCCCGCCGCGGCCGCCGGTCGTCGCGGCACGCCGACCCGGCGTCAACCTCAACACGGCCCTGCCGGAGGTCCTTCTCGCCCTGTCGCCGGAGATGACACCGGAGGTCGTGCAGGCGATCCTGTCCTATCGCATGGGGATGGAGGACGACGGGACCCCCCGCGTCTTCAAGAGCGTCACCGAGCTCTACCGGATTCCGGGGGTGACGGAACAGATGGTCAACCACCTGAAAAGCGAGGTCGTCTTCAAGAGCAGCATCTTCAGCGCGCGCGTGGTCTCCCGGTCGGGAAACGTCGCGCGGCGGGTGCGTTACGTCCTGGGACGGGGCGCCGGCGACAGGCCCCCTCCGCTGCTGACGTGGTGGGAGGAGGGGGGGGCGTTCGGCATGCCGCGGACCGAGGAGGGGATGGGCCCGGGAGGACCCGGCTTTTGAGATGCGGGGCCCCGGACGCCGGCCCGCAGACCGCCCGGATACGGCCGCGGCGACGGCCCGCGCTGGAACCCGGGCGGTGCGTCACTCCGTCGACGACCGGAACGAAAATCCCGTCTCTCCCTCGGACGCCGCCCACGCGACGTCGACCGACTCGACGCGCGCCATCGGCGGACCCCGGTGACACCACCCGATCATGTCCTCCAGGTCCGCGCGCGGCCCCTCGAAGACCGCTTCCACCGTGTCGTAGCCGACATTCCGCACCCAGCCGGCAAGCCCGAGGCGCTGCGCTTCGATCAGGGTGCTGTAGCGGAATCCCACGCCCTGAACGCGGCCGCGGATCAGGACGTGGGTGCGGGCGCGTTCCATGTCGCGGATCCGGGGCACCGGGTCCTCATCGGCCCGCGGGCGGAGGCGCCGGCCGCTCCGGCGGGGCATCGTCCGGCAACAGGGCAAACGGAGCGACCGCGTAGCCGGCGGGCGCCTCGAACTCGCCGGCCGGGATCCCGGAGGCGTCGATCGAGGCCGTCTCCGCCTGGACGCGGACCCGGTCGAGAAACCAGGCGTACCGGCTCTCCTCACGCAGGGGCAGTCCGGGCGCCTGGCGGAGCGCCCCGACGACGCCGGGGGGAATGGCCTGCAGGGCGGCCAGCGCCTCGACGTAGGCCTTCGCCTCGGCCCCCCCCGCATCCAGCCAGAGATCGAGACACGGCTCGCCGTCCACGTCGAAACGGACGCGCGTCGCCTCGCGGGCGGCGATGGTCGCCCGCTCCCCGTCGGCGCGGCGCTCGACCCGGGGCGCGGCGGGAAAGAGGCCGAACCCGCGCAGGACCGCGTCGAGACGGGCGGCATCGGAGGTGCCGGAGGCCCGCTCGCGGGCCTCGCTCACCCCGCCGAGAACCGCCGCGCGCCGGGCGGCGAGGGCGTCGAACGACAGGGTCGATGCCGTCTTCCGGAGCGCGTTGAGGTGGATCACCGCTTTCCGGTCCAGGCGGACGAGCACCGACTGGCCCATCATCAGATCGTCGATCCGGACGGCGTCCCCCCCGATGCGGATCCGCTCCTCCCCGCGGGTCCGCATCGTCCGATCCGTGAAGGTCGTCGTCTCACGCCGGACATCGCGAAGGAGGGTGACGTCGGCGCGGACGGCCGCGGAAACGAGCAGGAGCCCGGCCAGGGCACAGGCCGCGGACGACGCGAAGCACGGGCGGGCGGGGATCATGGTCAACGGCACAGTACGCACGCCGGAGGCGCGTGTAAAGCGAATTTGATGCGGGCACGGAGACCGGCTCAGGGAAGGTCTTTCGCGCAGCGGAACCCGACGGTCATCGCGGGCTCGGCGGCGGGCCGGAGCTGGAGGGAGGAGGCCGCGCAGTCGGCGGCGGGGCTGTTGTAGTGGCCGCCCGCGACCAGGCGCAGCGCGGCATCGAACGGGTGGGCCGTCGCCGTCCACTCCGCGACGTTTCCGGCCAGGTCGAGCACGCCGAACGGGGACTCGCCGGCGGGAAGCCGTCCGACGGGAAGCGTCCCGCCGACGCCATGATCCGCGGCGTTGGCCAGGGCCGGGCGGAACACGTCGCCCCACGGAAAGGCGCGCGCGTCCGCCCCGCGCGCGGCGCATTGCCACTCCGCCCCCGTGGGCAGGCGCCGGCCCGCCCACGCCGCGTACGCCTCCGCCTCCTCCGCCGTCATGTTCACCACGGGGTGTTCCTCCCGCCCGGCCGGGATTTTCCGCTGCTTCCAGTGGCGGGGGGGCCGGGCGCCGGTGGCGTCGCAGTAGCGCTTGAAGGCGGCGTTGGTCACTTCGCTGCCGTCGAGAAGGAACGGGCGCGACACCGCGACGCCTGGCGGCGGCACAATGACCACCATGCCCTCGGGGACCTCCGCCGCGAGCGGCAGCCGCAGCAGCCGGTCGGCGGCCGCACCGGCGTCCAGCGCGAACGGGAGCGTCACGGGCGCACGGCCGGGCGCCTCGACGCGCAGGCGCGCGTCGCCGGATGGCACCGGCGCGCCCTCGATCGGCGCCGCCCCCAGGGGGACCGGCACCGGGAGCCGTTCTCCCTCCTCGTGGGTGAGACGGACGACGGCACCCGGCGGATCGACGCGAAGCGAAAGGCGGGCGGAGGCCCGGCCCGCTCCGGCGCCTGCCAGCGCGAGCACGAGCGCAGCGGCCGCGGCGGCCGACCCCGACGCC
>CAYUME010000001.1:0-36380 GCA_964445475.1 uncultured Planctomycetia bacterium | reverse complement strand
AACGGAAAGTTCGATCCGGACTTCGCCTTCAGCCGGGAGACCGTGCGCGCGGCCGATTCCACGCTGGGCCTGTGGTTGAGCCCCGGCTGCCTGTTCGGCTCGAGCCGCGCGGTCAAGCAGTACCGCGAGAAGGGATTCGAGGCGCTCAGCGACTGGATGTCGCTGGCCGGCCCCCGGTACATGCAGCTCCTCGAAGACCGCATGGTCGAGCTGACAAAGCAGGGGGTCACCTATTTCAAACTGGACGGGCTTTTCGGACACCTCCACCTGCGCAACTTCGAGCTCCACGGCGAGCAGTACGGCATTCCCTACATGCCGCAGCTCGGGATCGAGGGCCTGTCGGACGGCGACGCCAGATTGAACGACGCAACGTACGACGAGCTGAAGATCTACTACCTGACCGCGGGGACGGAACGCCTGATCCGGATCTTCCAGAAGATGGCCGAGGCCAACCCGGACGTCTACCTCGTCATCTCCAACGGCGCCTATCTCAGCTCCTGGTGGCTGATGCACGTCGATTCGGTCTGGATGATCAACGCGGGGGACGCCGCGGGCGGAAGCACCCGGACCCAGGAGCTGGTCTATCGCGACGACCGGTACCACGAGATCTGGACCCGGGAGCGGACCCAGTTCCCCCTGCACGCCCTCTTCAACCACGAGCCGAAGAAGACGCGCAGCGGGGAGACCCAGGAGGTCTTCCGCAAGTACCTCTACATGAATCTGTCGCGCGGGACGGGCTTCATCGAGCTTTACATCAAGCCGCGGGTCCTGCAGGACTACGACTGGGACGTGATCGCCGAAGGGCTGCACTGGGCCTATCACGTCTTCCCCGCCTTCCTTCGTTCGCGGATGCACGGCGGCAGTCCGAAGGCCGGCGAGGTGTACGGCTACACGGCATGGAATGGGACGCAGGGCTACGTTTCCATTCACAATCCGGCCGACACGGCCCGGACGTACCGCTTCACCCTCGACCGCGCGTTCGGCCTGTTGCCGGGCAGCGGCCCCTTCCGGCTTTCCTCGCCGATGGCCGACTGCGTCGAGGGGCTCAAGACGGAATACGCCCTGGGCGACACGATCTCGCTCGAGCTGAAGCCGCTGGAGATCCGGATCCTCAACTTCGACAAGACCGCGGCGGACTGGTCCGTGCTGAAGGAGCTCCAGGAGCGGACGAAAGGACCCGAGCCCCCCGCGCCGCCCAAGCCCGTGCGGATCGAGAGCCACCGGATCCTGGGAACCTGGGCGTACACGCATGCAGGGAAATCCTACTCGCGCGAGTTCACGCCGGACGGCCTCTGCCTATTCAAGGAGGGGGAGACGCAGGGCTGGAAGAAGCCCTACACGGTCCAGGACGACAAGACGGCGGTCGTCGAAGGCGGTCTCCGTCACGTGCTCCAGGATGACAACACGCTGGACATCGAAGGCCGCTACCGGGCGAAGCGCCGGTAGCGCCGAGGGGCCGTCCTTCTCCTCCTCCTTGAGACAGGCGACCGTCCCGTCGTCGAGCGACGCGAGGATCCCGCTCCGATCGACGGCAAGCCCGTTGAACGCGAGGCGCGGACGGGGTCGGGCAAGGGAAGGGGGACGCGGAAGGGCGGGGCGTTGAGCCGGAAACCGGGTTCCATCCGCATCAACGGCCGACCAGCAGCCGCTGCCAGTTTTGTGCCGGGACCCGGCGCTGCTTCATTTTTTCGACGGTCTTCCCGTGGTCGTAGACGAAGCGGATGAACCGGACCGACGGCTTCAGCTTGTCGTCGTAGACCACGCAGCATCCCCGGGTGTCCCCGTCCCGCGGCTGGCCGACCGAGCCGACGTTGAGGATGTATTTTCTCCCCGGCAGCAGCGTCTGGGTGTAGGCCACATCGCCTTGGGTCTCGAAGGCCGCGCGCATCTCGGCGGATTCGTCCGACACGGCTTCCCCGTCGAAGGAGTAGATGGCGGGCTGGTGGGTGTGGCCGCAAAAGCAGAAATCCACCTGCCCCCGCTCCTCCGCCTCCTCCATCCTGGCGAATTCGGCCGCGAGGTTGACGTCCGGGTCCGTCAGGTAGCCCATCAGCGGGTCGGTGGGGATGCCATGGACGTAGAGCGTCCGGCCCTCCCAGTGCTGGCTCGGCACCGCCCGGTCCATGACCGAGCCGAGAAACGCCTGGAGCCTCCCGAATCCGGCCCCTTTTTTGAAGTGGCTGACGGTCCACTCGATGGACTGCTTGGCGTGTTCCCGGAACCAGTGCATGCCCTTGTCCCCGTTGATGTAATTGTGGGCTTCCTCCTCGTGGTTGCCGGTCAGCTGCAGGACCACGGCGCCGTCGGCCCTCTCGATGCACGCCAGGGGGTCGGGACCGTAGTTGATCAGGTCGCCCCCCGAGTAGATCAGGGCGCACCGTTCCCGCTCCAGGCGGGCAAGGGCCGCCTCCAGCGCCTCGAGGTTCGCGTGGACGTCCGAGATGATCCCGATCTTCATCGCGGCGGCTCGCACAGCAGGGGGCGACGACCCGGGGGCATCAGACGATCCTCCGGCACTCCAGGTAGAATCGCTTCTCGTGCGCCTCGCCCATCGAGAAGGTCTTGCGCGGCAGCACGCCGTCGAGGATCACGGTCCGGAAAAGGTCGCTCTTGTCCATCGCCGGCAGGAAAACCCCGAGGTGCCCCGGCTTCCGGCCGAGGCCCACGACCACGTCCATCCCGTGCACGTAGTCGATGCGGCCGGCGCCCTGCGCGGCCAGGAACGGGTCGAGGACGCCCTGCACCGTGCCGACCGCCAGGGTGGAGGACGGACGGGCGACCGAGACGACCCGGAACCCGTCCGGCGCAACCAGGCCGAAGCGCTGGCCGCCGGCCTTCACGTCCGCGACGCGCGCCGCCATCTGGGCCGCGTCCGGCGCGTCGGCGACCTCGACGCCCGGGCCGAGACGCCGGCGCAGCGCGTCGAACAGGTCGCCGCGGACGCCGAAGAGCACGCGGTGGATCGGCTCGAAGACGAGCGCCGCGTCGTGGACGTTCCCGATCTCCACCAGGGCGTACCGCGCGGGGTGATCGCTCCCGACCCGCGGCCTGATCCGCTCCCACCAGGCCTTGGCCGCGGCCAGGGAGTGGTTGCCGTCGCCCATGGCGAAGAGCAGCACCGGGCGACCGGCGTCGAGGCCGTAGCGGGCCGCGAAGCGAACCGGATCGGCCAGCCGCTCCAGCGCCTGCATCGCCCGGCCTTGCGCGTCCTCGGGCACCCGGCGCCCGGTGACGCGGCCGCCGCCCATCATGAGCTCGACGTCGTAGAGGCGCTCGAACGCGCCGGACACCGCGGCGAGCGGCTCGATCACCGTGCGCTCCGGATCGTCGATCAGCACCAGGATGTGCGGGGTCTCGAGCGGCGCGCCGTCGCGGATCCGCAGCCGCGGCGGGATCCGCTCCACGATCGTCCCCTCGGTGGCGCGGATCAGGCTCGTCGACCCCGTGCGGTAGTCGTACCGCTCGAGATCCAGGGCGAGCACCAGGCCGCGGCGGGTCCGGCCGCCGACCGTCCGCTCGACGTGGACGAAGCCCGTGCGGGACTCGAAGAGGCCGCGGTCCAGGTACGACCGCATCGCGGCGTGGACGCGCCCGATCCGGGCGTCCACGTCGGGCGCCTCGAGATGGGCCTCGGGCAGGATCAGGCGGAGCGTCGAGGGCGCGTCACCGACCCGCGCCTCGACCTGCGCCCAGTAGTCGGGCTGCGAGGTGTACTGGTCGCACGCCACCACGGGCCACGTCGCCAGGCCGTGCCCGGCCTTGGGCAGCAGGATCTCGGGAACGTGCACGCCCACCGAGTCGTAGTGCGTCATGGCGGCGGGTCTGCCCGAAGCGGACGATGCGCGCCCCACCCCGAACCGGCGCAACGGGGCGTAGTATGGGGAAGTCGGCGGAAGGGCGCAAGGGAAAGGGGGGTGGACGGGCGGTCACTCCCGCCGCCGGGACCTGCGGTAACGCGCGGGGGTGAGGCCGGTGAGCCGCTTGAAGACGCGGGAGAAGCAGAAGCGGTCGGGGAAGCCGAGGGTGTCGGCGACCGCGTCGATCGACCGGTCCGTCTCCGTCATCATCCGGCAGGCCTCGCGGATCCGCACCTCGGCGACGTACCGCGCCGGCGTCCGGTTCATCCACTGCCGGAAGGCCCGGATGAAGCCGTCCTCGCTCATGCAGGCCCGGCGCGCGAGCTCCGGGTTCCGCCACCCCTCGCCCGGCCGCTCGTTGACCTGCGCCACCACCCGCGCGATCGGCTCCGGCACCGGCGGCTGCCAGCGGATCTCCGGCCGGGCGAGCAGATAGAGGAGGAACGACTCGCTCAGCCGCCGGATCCCCTCGCGCCGCTCCGGGCCGCGGGCACGGAAAACCGCCGGGAACTCGTTGACGTAGGCGCGCAGGACGGGCGTGAGCGGAACGGCGATCGGCATCGGCTGCCGGGGGTCGGCGCTCCGGCGGCAGGAGAAGGCGAACCAGAGCGAAGGGACCGGGGGGTCGCCCAGGCAGTCGAACCGCTGGTGGTTGGGAATGATGACCACGCGCCCCGGCCCCAGCGGCGTGACGCGCCCCCCGAACCGGACGGCATGCCCCGCCCGGTAGTCGTACATCGCCCGCCAGAACGGGCTGTAGACGTTCGGGAAGTTCCAGTAGCGGTCCTGCGGCCAGTAGCCGGTCTCGTGGAGGACGAAGCCCGTCCCGCCGGGGGCGATTCCGAGCGGTTCGAACTCCTCCCCGACGCCCGAGAAGGGGCGCTCGTAGGCGCCGACGTTTCGGCGCGCGCCGTAGTGGGGGATCTTGGCCATGGCTCAGGGGGCGCCTGTCGACCGGGGACCGTCCGCGACCCGGAATGATGCACGCCCACGGAACGATGGGCAACAAAAAGAGCACCCTCTCCCGGAACGCCGCCGTAACCACACGGGCAGGAACGGCCAATATGGGGAATGGGTTCAATCCCGCCCCCGCGCGGCCACGGCCTGCCGAAAGGGCCTGCGGGCCAGCCGATTTCTCTTGGTCTCTCGCGCAAAGTTGCTTGAATAGGCGATGTTGCGGGATCGGCGGGCCCGACGGCCCTCCCTTCAAGGAACGCGCACGTGATGCAGACGCACCGGCTGTTCCTGTTCCAGTGAGCGGGCCCGCAGGGGGCCCGTGAGGTCCCCGCCCGGCAACCCGCGGTCATGCCCGAGCCCTAGGCGTCGGATCCTCCCGGTCCGCGCCGCGGCGCGCGGACAGGAGGACCGTCATGAGCGACTGCTGCGGAACCCGGCCCGCCACGGCGTGCGGTGGCGCACCGGCCGCCGCCGCCCCTACCGGCGACCCCTTCGGGCGGTTCGCCCGGATGGCCCCCAATTGCCTCCAATACGCCCAGGAGGCGAAGGCGAACGGGCGGAGGATCGTCGGGATCCTCTGCGAGTACACCCCCCGCGAGGTCATCCTCGCCGCGAACGCCGTGCCCGTCTGCCTCTGCGGCGGCTCCGACAGGACCATCCCCGACGCCGAGGCCGAGCTCCCCGCCAACCTCTGTCCGCTGATCAAGTCCACGTACGGCTACCACGTGCAGAAGTCGAACCCCTTTCTCGAGATGGCCGATCTCGTCGTGGCGGAGACGACGTGCGACGGGAAGAAAAAGATGTACGAGCTGATGGCGCGGACGCGGCCGATGCACGTGCTGGAGCTCCCGCAGAAGGCGGACGACCCCGCGGCATTCGACCACTGGCTCCACGAGGTGCGGGGCCTGAAGGAAGGGCTCGAGCGCCGGTTCGGCGCGACGGTCACCGACTGCGCCCTTCGGAAAGCGATCCGCGAGATGAACCGCGAGCGGGCGCTGCGGCGCGCGCTGGCCGCCTGCATGAAGGCCTCGCCCCCGCCGCTCCGCGGTCGCGAGCTGCTCGACCTGAAGAGCATCATCTCCTGCATCCCCTGCGACATCGCCGCCTACGAGAAGGCGCTGGCCGCCCTCAAGGCCCGCCCGCCCAGCCCCGACCTGGCGAAGCGGGTCCGCGTCCTCATGACCGGCGTCCCGATGGCCCACGGCGCCGAGCGCGTCATGGACATCGTCGAGGACCACGGCGGTCTCGTCGTCGCCCTCGAGTCCTGCACCGGCCTCAAGCCGATCGTCGACGACGTCGACGCGGAGGCACCGGACCCGCTGCGGGCGATTGCGGAGAAGTACTTCCACCTGCCCTGCTCCGTCATGACGCCGAACGACCGGCGGCTCGACCTCCTCCGCCGGCTCGCCGCCGAGTACCGCCCGCAGTGCGTCATCGACCTGTCGTGGCAGGCCTGCCTGACGTACGACGTCGAGTCGGCACGCGTGAAGGCGCTCGTCGAGGGGGAGCTGGGGCTGCCGTGCCTGCGGATCAGCACCGACTACGCGCCGTCCGACTCCGCGCGGATCGCGGTGCGGGTCGAGGCGCTCTACGAGACGGCGCGATCGCGTGCGGCGGCTCGCAACTGAAGACGGCATGGACATACCACAATGCAAGGGGGAGAGCGATGAAGACGAAGGCGGGGATCGGGCTGGCGAACGTGCAGGCGGTGTACGGCGGCCCGGAGGGGGTCCTCTGGGAGCTGATCATGGGCCAGCAGATCCACATCGGCGGATTCAAGTCGTCGATGGATCTCGCCGAGCGCGCGAAGATCGCCCCCGGCAGCAAGGGGATCGACCTCTGCTGCTGCAGCGGCGCCGGCATGCGCTTCCTCGTCCGGTTCCGGGGCGTCGCCTCGATGACCGGCGTGGACGCCACCCCCACCGTCGTCGAGGTCGGGAAGCGCCGCTGCCGGGAGGAGGGGTTGGCCGACAAGATCGCGTTCGTCCTCCAGGACGTCACCGCCAGCGGCCTGCCGGACGTCGCGGCGGACTTCGTCTGGGGCGAGGACGCGTGGTGTTACGTCGCCGACAAGGCGAAGCTGGTCGCCGAGGCGGCGCGGCTCGTCAAGCCCGGCGGCACGATCGCCTTCACCGACTGGATCGAGGGGGCGGCGGGGCTCTCCGACGCCGAGGCGGACCGCTACCTGGCGTTCATGAAGTTCCCCTCCGTCCAGGACCTCGGCGGCTACCGGTCGCTCCTCGAGAAGGCCGGCTGCGAGGTCCTCGCCGCCGAGGACACGAAGCGGTTCGCGCCGTACTGCGACCTCTACCTCCGGATGATCGACATGCAGCTCACCTCCGACGCCCTGCGGATCATCGGCTGGGACGCGGCGATGCTCCAGGGACTGGCGGGGGAGATGATCTTCATGAAGGGGCTGGCCGACGCCGGCAAGATCGCGCAGGGCCTCTTCCTTGCGCGCAAGCGGTAACGCGCGGGAGGGGCGGGGCTTGTCCCCGCCCGGATGTCAGGTCGCGACAGGTCGGGAGCGGCGGGCCATGGCCGACGGGCTTCGGGTCGCATACGTCTCGCCGTTCGTCCCGCCGGAATGGCTGGAGGCCTGCGGGGCGGAGCCGGTCCGGATCCGCCCGCGCCGGGACGCCCGGGACGCCGGCCCGGCGACGGGCGCCTGCGCCTTCGCCCGGGCGACCCTCTCGGCCGCCCTCGCCGGGCGCGACGCCGGAGCCTTCGTCTTCGCGACGACGTGCGACCAGATGCGGCGCGCCGCCGAGCGGGCGGCCGCCGGCGCCGCCCGGACATTCCTCCTGAACGTCCCGACGACGTGGCAGACGCCCGCGGCGCTGCGGCTCTACCGGGACGAGCTCGAGCGGCTGGCAGGGGCCGTCGCGTCGTGGGGCGGACACGCGCCGGCGCCGGCGGGGCTGGCCGCCGCGATGCGGCGCCACGAGGCCCTGCGCGAGGAGGTCCTCGCGGAGGCGGCGCGCCGGGGCCCTCGCGCCTTCGACCGGCTCTTCGCCGGACCCGGGGCGCACGAGGGGCCCGACCCGCCCCCCGCGCGGCGCGTCCCCCTCGCCCTCGTCGGCGGCCCGCTCGGCGCGCAGGACGCCGCCCTCGTCGACCGGATCGCCCGCGCCGGCGGGTCCGGCGTCCTCGACGGCACCGAGACGGGGGCGCGGACGCTCCCGGCGCGGTTCGACCGCCGGCGGCTCGACGCCGAGCCGCTCGCCGTCCTCGTCGAGGCCTACGCGGGATCGCTCCCCGACGTCTCGCGCCGGCCGGACGACGCGCTCTACGCCTGGCTGCGGCGCGAGGTCCCCCTCTCGGGGGCGCGCGGCGTCCTTCTCGTCCGCCCCGTCTGGTGCGACCCGTGGGCGGCGCACGCGGAGCGGATCGCGGCGGCGACGGGCCGGCCCGGCCTCGCCCTCGCCCTCGACGGGGACGGCGGGGCGGGGCCGGGGGTGGACGGGCGGAGCGAGGCGTTCGGGGGGATGCTGCGATGACGGAGACGGCGCGGCCGCTCACGATGGAGGAGCTCGACGCGCTCTGCGCGGCGCGGGCGGCCTCGCCGCGCCCGGATCCGCCCTACCCCTACGCCGGGCCGCTCGCGCGCCACGTGCGCGACGGCGACCGCCGCCTCCTCCGGCTGACGTACGACCCCTCCCCCGCGGCCCTCCGCCTCTGGAACTTCCTGCTGACGGAGGAGGAGCGCCTGGCGCAGGCGCGGACCGCGGGCCACACGCTCGTCGGCGCGATGAAGGACCTCGGCACCGTCACCGTCCTCGCCTACGCCTACCCCCGGGTGACCGCCTTCTACACGGACGGGGCGTGGTGGATCCCCTGCATCATGGAGATGAGCGAGGGGCTCCTCGGGATCGCGAGCGCGCTCGGCGCCGGCGAGGGGCTCTGCCCCGTCCGCGCCCTGCTCGGCGCCTTCGTCTCCCGCCGGCACTTCCCGATCCCCGACCTCCTCGTCTCGAGCGTCGGGGCCGTCTGCGACGACCTCTCGGCGGTGGCCCAGCGGCTCGCGTCGCTCGGCCACCCGATCCTCTGGTGGGAGATGCCCGCGCGGCGCGCGCCGGAGCCCGGCGAGCCCGCGACGGCGCTCCCCGGCGGCCTCCGCGCCCCGGCCGCGCAGGTCGCCCTCGTCCGCGAGGAGCTGGTCCGCGTCCGCCGCGCCCTCGACGGGCTGACGGGCCACGCGCTGACGGACGCGGAGCTGGCGGCGGGGATCCGCGCCGCGAACGCCGTCCGCGGGCGACTCGCCGCGCTCCGCGAGCTCGTCTTCACCGCCCCCGCCTGCCCCCTCCCGGCCCTCGAGCACCAGATCGCGGAGATGCTCGTCATCCACTTCTGCTCGGACCGCGACGAGACGCTCCGCGTCTACGACGCCCTCCTCGGCGAGGTCCGCGCGCGCGTCGCGGCCGGGACGGCCGTCCTGCCGGCCGACGCCGTCCGCGTCTTCTGGGTCAACCCCGTCGCCGACCTCCGCGCGATGAACCTGCTCGAGGCGTGCGGGGGACGGCTCTGCGGGACAGAGTTCCTCTTCTGCCACGCCCTCGACCCCCTCCCGGAGGGCGTGGAACCGATGGAGGCGCTGGCGCGGGCGGCGCTGGCCGACCCGATGGTCGGGCCCGCGGCGGACCGCGCGGCGCGGATCGCGGCGGACGCGGCGCGGTTCGGCGCGGAGGCGGTAGTCGTCTCGCGCATCCCCGGGGCGAGCCACTGCGCGTGGGAGGGCGAGACGATCGCGGCGGCGGTCCGGGAACGGCTGGGCCTGCCTGTGGCCGAGGTCGAGGTGCCGCCCCTCACCGACGCCCTCGCGCCCTCGATCCGCTCCCGGCTCGAGGCGCTCGTCGAAACGGCACGCGCACGGAGGTGACGATGATCTGCGCCGGCGTGGACAGCGGCTCGCGCGCGACCAAGGTCGCGCTCCTGGACCCCGCGAGGGACTCGTTCCTCGCCGCGGGGGCCGTCGACGCGGGCCTCAAGCCCGAGACGGTCGCCGCCGCACTCCTCGACCGCCTCCTGGCGGACTGCGGCCGGCGGCGGAGCGACGTCGGGGCCGTCGTCGCCACGGGCTACGCGCGCCACGCGATCGGCTTCGCCGACGCCGCCGTCACCGAGATCACCTGCCACGCCGCCGGGGTCCGCCGCGTCGCCCCGGGCGCCGCGACGGTCGTCGAGATCGGCGGCCAGGACGCGAAGCTGCTGCGGCTGGCCCCCGACGGGACCGTGCAGGACTTCGCGATGAACGACCGGTGCGCGGCGGGAACGGGTCGGTTCCTGGAGGTCGTGGCGGCGCGCCTCGGCGTGCCGCTCGACGGGCTGGGGGCGCTCGCCCGCGCCGCGACCGCGCCGGCGGCGATCAGCAGCATGTGCGTCGTCTTCGCCGAAACGGAGATCATCGGCCTGCTGACGCAGGAGACGCCGCCGGCGGACATCGTCGCGGGCGTCCAGAAGTCGATCGCCTCGCGCGTGGCGGGGATGGCGGGGCGGCGGGTGGAGACGCCCGTCTTCTTCACGGGGGGGGTGGCGCGGATCCCGGGGATGGCGGAGGCGCTCGCGGAGGCGCTCGGGACGCCGGTCGCCGTGGCGCCCGACCCCCAGATGACCGGGGCCCTCGGGGCGGCGATCCTCGCGTGCCGCCGGGGACGGACGGGACCCGACGCCTGACGGCTCGTCGACAGAGGGACGGATGACGGGGTGAGCGCTCCGGGACGGCCCCGGGCCGTTTTCCCGGCGCTCGCGCGACCCGGAACCTTGGAAGGGACAGCGCCATGACGCCCGACCAGCTCGAGAAGCGGCGCCGCATCATGAAACGCTCGATCGCGCTCGGCCACTGCGTCTGCAACCCGCAGCTCCCCTGCCCGTGCGAGGACTTCCGGACGCGGGACCGCTGCGCGTGCGCCGGCGAGCGGCCGCCGGCCGCGACGGGCGCCGTCCGCCTCACCGAGCACGTCCGCAGGACGGGCTGCGCCTCGAAGATCTCGCAGCGGGACCTCGAGGCCGCCCTCGCCGGCCTCCCCGACGTCGCCGACCCCCGGATCGTCATCGGCCGGGCGGCGGGGGACGACGCCGGCGTCATCGACTTCCGGCCCGACGGCACGACGGTCCTCACGGTCGACGTCTTCTCGCCGTCCGTCGACGACCCCTACACGTTCGGCCGGGTCGCCGCGGCGAACTCGGTCAGCGACATCTACGCGATGGGGGGGAAGCCCGAGGTCGCCCTCTCGATCCTCGGCTTCCCCGTCCACGCCCTGCCCCTCGACGCGATGCGGGAGATCCTCCGCGGCGGCATCGACGCGATGGCCGAGGCGGGGATCAGCGTGATCGGCGGCCACAGCATCGACGACGAGGAGGTGAAGTTCGGCTTCGCCGTCGTCGGGTCGGCGCCGCGGAAGGGGCTCGCCTCCAACGCGGGCGCGAAGGCCGGGGACGCCGTCGTCCTCACCAAGCCCCTCGGCGCCGGCATCCTCGCCTTCGCCCGGCAGCTCGGCCGGGCGCCGGCGGACGGGCTCGCGGAGGCGACCCGGTCGATGGCGGCGCTCAACCGGCTCCCGGCGGAGCGGATGGCGGCGCGCGGCGCGCACGCGGCCACGGACGTGACGGGTTTCGGCCTCCTCGGACACCTCGCCAACGTCGCGCGGGCCTCCGGCGTCGAGGTCGCGCTCGACGTCGACGCCCTCCCGCTCTTCCCGGGCGTCGCGGAGCTGGCGCGCCAGGAGGTGCTGCCGGGGGCGGTCGAGCGGAACGCGGAGTCGGCCGACCCGGCGCGCCTCGACCTCTCCGCCCTCGCGCCGGCCCAGCGCCACATCCTCTTCGGGCCGGAGACGTCCGGGGGGCTCCTCGTCTTCCTGCCGCCGGACGCGGCGGCGGCCTACGCGGAGGAGGTGCGGGCGGGCGGCTTCGCGCGCGCGGCGGTTGTCGGCCGCGTGACGGGCGCGAAACCGGGCGGATTCATCCGGGCCTCGACAAGGCAGGCAGCCGACTTCGCGCCGCTCGCCCCGCCGCGTCGCGAGACGGCGAAGGCGCCGGCCCCGGCGGCGACACCCGCCCCGGCACCCGACGCCGCGTGCTGTGCCGGCGGCCCGCCGGTCGAGACGGCCTGCTGCGCGAGCCCCCCCCCGGCCGCGATGGCCGCCCCGGCGGCCGGGCCGGCCGGCGAGGGAAAGCCGCCGCTGCCGCCGGCGCTCCTGGAGGCCTTCAAGGCCTACCAGAACGCCGTCTCGATGCCGGGCGCGGTGGACCTCAAGACGAAGAAGCTGATCGGGCTGGCGCTGGCGGTGGCCCGGCGGTGCGACCCGTGCGTGAAGATCTACGCCGATGCCGCGCGAAAGGCCGGCGCCACGGAGGCCGAGATGGGCGAGGCGGTCGCCCTGGCCATCGCCTTCGGCGGATCGCCCGTGCACATGTTCTACCAGACGCTGCGGATGTGAGCGGTGGGAGGGGTTGGTCCGCCTTCGCCCCCGTTCCGTAACAAGGCGAAGACGGACAACCCCGATTTCGGCCCCTCACCGCTCCGGCCGGTAGACATAGTCCGGCCAGAGGGGGACGTTCAGGTCGATCCAGCACGTCACCGCGCGCCGCTCGTCGGCGGTCACGCGCACGTCGTGGTGGCCGGGCTCGAGGAAGGACAGGAGCCGGCTCCGGAGCGTCCCGAACGAGAGCGGGGCCGCCTTGTCGTGCTCGCGGCCCCACGCGTAGTCGAAATAGTGCACCCACCCCCCTTCGATCAGCGTCCGGTACGAGGCGGGCACCTTCTCGGCGTCCCGCGCCCCGCTCAGGTCGAGCCCCTTCGCGTCCGACGCGTCGTGGCAACGGACGCACCGGGCGTCCCAGACGGGCTGCACGACCTGTTCGTACGAGAACGGGACCGCGCCCCACGGCGGCGGCTGCGGGACGCTCGGCGGCCGGTGCAGGGCCGTCGTCGGGTGCGGCGCCGGCGCCTCCAGCCGGCTCTCGTGGCAGCCGACGCACCCCCGCGCCTCGCCCGGCTGCAGCTGGAGCACGCTCCGCATCCGCTGCAGCTCGTTGAGCCGTTCGTCCAACGCCTGGAAGTAGATCACCTTGCCGGCGGGCACGTAGAAGTGGGCGGAGCCGTCCGCCTCGACCGGCACGAGGCCGAGGGAGGCCTTCGCCACGTAGCTGGGCCAGCCGTGCGGGCCGCGGACCTTGTGGGTCGGCGTCGCGTACCAGTCTTCGAATGCCGGATGGTCCTTCTGGTACTGCCCGTCGGGGAGGAGCTTCAGGCCGGCCCGGACCTCCTCGCATATGCGGAGCCACTTCACCGCGCCGCGCTTCACCGCCGGCGCCAGCCCCCGGTAGACGTCGCTCATGAAGAGGCGGCCGAGGCGCTCCGGGTCTTCCGGCTGCGCCGCCGCGCCGCCGGGCACGGGCGGCACCGGAACCGCCCGGAACGGCGACGGCGCCATGCTGCCGAGGGCGGGGTCCAGGTACAGGACCTCCCGGTTGCCGAAGCGATCGATGACGTAGAGGCCGAACCGGTCGTCGGGCGCGTGGCTGCAGAGGACGAGGTCCCGGCCGATCGGGAACGGGTCGCGGAAGCACGCGCGCCGCGCCCAGCTCATGTGGAAGTGGGGGCTCACGTCCGGAGTGAGGGTGCGGACGGCCGCGGGGTCGGCGACCGTGTCCTGCCGGCGGACCAAGGCGATCGGGCCGTTGAGGTCGCCGCCGTGCGAGATCAGCGTGCAGCAGAGCTCGCCAGTCTCCGGCACCTCCCGGGCGTTGGCGTAGCAGAACCGCGTGTTGTTGCCGAAGACCAGCTCCGGGTAGGTCCCGTCGGGGCGGATCGCCCAGAGGGTGTGGCCGAAGTCGGCGCCCTTGTCGAGGTACTCCGACCGGGTCCAGAGGATCCGCCCGTCGCCCATCACCGACGGCGCCCACTCGCTCAGGTTGGCGTGCGAGAGCGGACGGATGTCCCCGCCGCCGGCGTCCATGCGGAAGAGGACGTACGCCTGCGGGCGCCAGCAAAGGAAGCGCGCCTTGCAGCGGGTGGAGACGAAGGCGAGGCCGCCGTCGGGGAGCGGGCAGGGGTAGACGTCGTGGAAGGGGCCGTCCGTGAGCGTCCGGAGGCCGCTGCCGTCGGGGCGGACCTCCCGCAGGTGGAAGTAGCCGTCCCGCGACTCCCGGCAGGCGAAGAGGACGCGGCGCGCGTCGAAGTCCGCGGCGGGATCGCGGCAGACGCCGTCGCGGGTCTCGAAGAGGGGGACGAGCGTCGCTGCGTCCGGCGCCAGCCGGCCTCCCGGGCGCGGGATCCGCAGGAGATAGACGCCGCCGCCGGGGCCGCCCTGCGCGTCGAAGAGGTCGCTGTAGTTGTGCGAGGGGACGAACGGCTGGCGCTTGACGAAGAGGACCGTCTCGAGCGGCGCGAGGGCGGGGTCCCGGAGGAAGAGCCCCCGCTTCGCCCGGCGGACGGCGACGAGCGTCCCGAGCGCCGCGTCGGGATCGACGCCGTCGGACGCCGGCGCTTCCGCCCGGCGGCGGAGCGCCGCCAGCCGAACCCGCTCGGCCGCCACGTCCAGCCCGCGGGCGGCGAGGCGGTCCGCCAGCTCCTCCGTCTGGCGCAGGGCGTGCGCCACCGGGTCGATCCCAATCCGCGCGAGGGCCCGCGCCTCGCAGGCGAAGGCGTAGCGGAGAAGGACCTCCTCGGGGATCGTCCCGGACGGCAGCGGCGGCACCGGCCACGCCACCGCCGCGCCGCGCCGCGCGACCGTCTTCCATGCCGCGCCGTCGGGGGAGAGGCGGACCTCGAAGGCGGCGGGGACGCGGTCGCGGAACCGCCCTTCGCGGTCGCGCGAGAGGACGACGCGGTCGACCGTCGCCGCGCGGGGCAGCTCGATCTGCGCCCACTCGCCCTCGGTCCCCGCGGCGATCCAGCTGTGGTCGTTGCCGTACCGGCCGTCGTTCAGATGCCCGACCTGGTGGATGGCGTAGCCGGGGAGGCACGAGGAGGCCGAGGCCTTCGCGCCGGCGCCGGCCCGGGCCAGGTTCTCCTTCCCGTCCGGGCCGTACACCTCGAGCTCGTCGAGGCACGGCTGGCCCTGCGTGGTGGCGTGGATGACGACGCGGACGAATCGGGCCTCGGCGGCGGGGAAGGCGATCGCGGTGGGCCGGTCCGGCGCGATCGGCGCGTCGGCCGCGAAGGCCGGGGCGGCGAGGACGAGGAGGGCGGCGGATCGAAACACCGTCGCCGTGCAGCGCCGCCGGGCCGCCGATTCGTCCTCCGGGTGAAAACCGGGCACGCTCACGGCGGCGCCCCCTGCGATGTGCCGAGGTCCGGCGTTATTATAACGGATGGGGCCGTCCGGTGCCCCGGGAATTCGGGGGAGCCGGCTCACGGGGGAGGGGGATCCTCGTCGAAGGACGGGGAGGCTCCCGCACTCGGGTATACGGTGCGCACGTCCTTCCGGATCCGCTCGATCTCCCGGAGGACGTCCCCCTTTTTCGACATCGACTCGTAGGCGACATAGCGGAACTCGTCCTTCGCCTTCCAGCCCAGGAAGAGGATCAGCTCCTTCTCCGCGTCGAGGTCGGCCGTCGTCTTATAGCGCTCGTAGATCGGGGATTTGCCGATGTGCTCGACCTCGTACAGGCGATAGCAGTGCAGGTCCGTGTCCGTGTCCCGGTGGGCCGCATCGATCGTCTTTCCCTCGAGGTCCTCTTCGACGGGGCCCAGCAGCGTGCCGGTGACCACGAACCGCAGGAACGTCCGCAGGTACGGCCGGTAGCGGGCCGTGTCTTCGTGGATGGGGACCGGTACCGTCTTCTTGAAGGGCGCCGCCTTCCGGACGGTGAGGATCCAGCGGGACTGGTCCGCCACCTGTCCGAGCGCGATGTCGTCATGGTGGACGCGGGTCACGGCCGTTTCCCCTTTCGTGCGATCTCCACGTCCTGCTTGACGTCCGCCAGGAACCGCGACCAGTGGAACCGTCCGTCCTTGTACTTCTCCAGGTGGATGAGCGGCACCTCGCGGTAGGCCGGCTCCGTGACGCGGATCACGTCCTCCCAGTGCCCGACGGCCCGCTCCAGGCGGGCGACCGCCTCCTGCTGCCGCGCGGCCTCGCGGGACTGACGGAAGCGCTGCAGCGCCACGCCGCCCCGGAGCTTCTCGGCGAAGTAGAGGCTCAGGTGCGCCCAGGCGCGGCAGGCGGCGATCTCGGCGGCCACCGGCTTCCCGTCCGCCGCGACCCCCTCGACGAGGCGCAGCGCCTCGCGGCCGTCGCGCTCCAAGACGTCGGCCAGCGCGGGCGGCGTGACCGCCCCCTCGGGAAACGCGCGCCCCGCCGCCTCCCCCGCGACGAAGTCCCGGATCGAAACGTAGTCCGGGTCCAGCGCCGGGTGGTCGACCAGCTCGTCCACGGAGAGGAACGGCGAGCTCCCGTCGAACCGGCCACCCGAGGCGGCGGGGGCGAGGAAGCCCTCGGCGTAGAGCGTGAAGTCCCAGGTCGCCTTGTAGAGGGAGGCCAGGCGGAGCGGCATGCGACTGCCCCGCACCAGCGCCCCGAAGACCTTGTCTCCGCCCGGCCCGTACCGCCGCCGGAACTCCGCCGCGAAGACGTCGTCCTTCGTGTCCGGATCGTAGAGGAGCCGCCCCCACGCCTTGTAGAAGAGCCACTGCCGCTGGAAGGCGTACGGCTCACCGGCCGGCGGGCCGTCCTTCGTGAAGTAGTCTTTCGCCGGGATGTAGCACTCCGAGCCGACGAAGTACCCGCCGACGTGCGGCGCGCCGTTGAGCGCGACGTGCCGGCGGATGAAGTCCGGCTCGCCCCAGCGCAGGCAGAAGACGTCCTCGTTCCGCGCCATCCAGACGACCTTGTAGCTCGTCGGCGGCGGGTTCCAGTAGGCGTCCGTCAGCGGGCCGCCGTGGACGTGGACCAGGTGCGGCGAGGAGTGGGCGTGGGACCAGTTGAACTTCATCTCGACCCAGATCGGCTGCGGCAGGTCCATCCGCTCCATCGACACGCGGGTCATCTTCTCGACGGCCGCCCCGGTCGACCCGCCGGAGCCCTTGCCCGCCGAGAGCGGCGCGCGGTGGATGAGCTTCGCGGGGCGCCGGGCCGCCTTCATGCCGGCGACGACGGTGTCGAGGAACCACTGCTGGCGCTCCTCCGGCGTCATCCCGCCCATCCGCTCGCCGTGCGTGATGCCCAGGCCGGCGAGGTCCCCGTACTCGTCGAGGACCTGCGTGACGCACTCGCGCGTGTAGCGCTTGACGAGGTCGGAGGTGTCGCCGGAGCCGAAGTAGCCCCAGTCGGCGCTGTACGTCGCGACGTGGCGGGCCTTCGCGAGCTCCGGCGAGACGAAGATGTTCCAGTTGACGAGGTACGTCTCGATGCCGCGGTCCTTCGCCATGCGGAAGAGCGATTTCCAGAAGCGCTGCCAGTCGGCCAGCTCGGCATCGGTGAGGCCGCAGGCCTCCGGGAAGCTCTTCGGGCGGATCAGGAGCGTGAACGGGTGGAGGCCCCAGAGGGAGAGGACGTTAAAGCGGTTCTCCGCCATCCTGTCCAGGAAGGCTTCCCAGAACGCCAGGTCTCGGCAGGTCTGCTGGTGGAGCTGGAGGGACTCGCCCTTGCGGTAGGACATCCACGGCAGGTTGAACTTGATGGCGCGGAAGGGGAAGCGGGCTTTTTCGTCGCGTTCCGGGACGTCGCGGAGGGCCACGCCGTTGCGGAGGTCCTCGGCGACGGCCAGGGCGCCGTACATCGCGCCGGCCGGCCCGCCGCCGCGGACCGCCAGGACACGGCCGTCGCGGACGACACGGAAAGACTCCGCGGCGCCCGGCGCCGGGTCGGACGCCACCTCGAGGCGCACGGCGGCCGCGTCGCCGCCGTCGCCGACCGTCCACCCGGCGGCCTCGAGCGCGGCCCGGAGCCGCGCGGCGCCGTGGGCGACGGGCGCTTGCCGGGCGTCGAAGGCGAGCTGGACGCGCCCCGGGGCCGGCTCGCCGGCCGCGGCCGGCAGCAGCAGCCCGAAGGCAACGCAGGCGCCTGCTCGCGACCTGCCTCGGCGTGGATTTCGCATGGTGTCATCCTCCTTCCGGACGCGTGTGCTCCACCGGTCGGGGTCCGCGACCGGCGGTCCATCTAATATATAAGGAAGGAGCTCGATCCGCCATGGAACCCGGCTGCGGTCGTCGCTCCCCGGTTCAGGCCCCCTCTCCGCTCCCGGGGGGAGACCCGTCTCCCGGCCCGCTTTCGCTGCCCGCCCGGGCGCGCGTCCTGTTACATTCGCGTAACCGCGGCGCCGCCGGGGACCAAGAGGTGAGGAATACGGAAGCGGGTCAACGGAGGAAACGAACCATGACGACACCGGGCGGGAGGATCCGCGTCGTCCGCGCGACGCTCGTCGCCGCTCTGGCGGCCGCCGCGGCGTCACCGCTGCGCGCGCAGGCCCCGGGCGTGCCGATCGAGCGCGGCGTTGCCCTCGAGCGGGACGCGACGCTCCTGGAGCAGGCGAAGGCCCTGCGCGAGGCCGGGCGGCTGCTCGACGGCAAGCGCGTGGCGGAGCTCCTGAAGGCCCCCCGGCCCGACCGGGTCAGCCTTCCCGCGGCGTCCGACCGGCCGCTCGCGCCGCGCGACATCTACACGCGCGCCCGCGCGGGCTACGCGCGCGTCGGCTGGAACTACCGGTGCGCGAAGTGCGACAACTGGCACCTGAACCTCGCCGGCGGCTACGCCATCGCCCCCGGCGGCGTCGTGGCCACCTGTTACCACGTCCTCGAGCCCGACGCCGACCGGCGCGAGCAGTGCCTTGTCGCCGTCGAGGCGGACGGCACGGTGCGTGCGGTCACGGCCGTGCTGGCGGCCCGGCAGGACCTCGACGCCGCGATCGTCCGCGTGGAGGGCGATCGGCTCGAGCCGCTCGCGCTCAACGACCGGGCCGCGCCCGGCGACGCGGCCTACCTCTTCAGCGAGCCCCTCCGCGTCCGCGGCTACTTCAGCGCCGGGATGGTCAACCGCTTCTTCTGGCTGGGGAAGCGCGAGGGGGACCCCGCCACGCTCGCCGGGGCCGCGCGGCTCCGCATGAACGTCAGCACCGACTGGGCGCCCGGCAGCAGCGGGGCGGCGGTGCTCGACGCGTGCGGCAACGCCATCGGCCACGTCGCGCGCATCGCGCCGATGAACGAGGCCGGAAACCGGACGGGAAAGGGCGCCGGCGCGAAGACGGCGGACGACCACGCGGACGACACGACGCTCATCACGCTTCACGAGGCGATCCCGGCCCGTGGCGTCCTCCTTCTGGTCCGCGCGATGGGAAGTCCCTCCCCCGGCGCCGGAGCGACGCCCCGGGCCGCAGACTGACCGCCGCCTGCCCCGCCGCCGCCTGATCTGTATAATAAAATACACACGTATGTATTATAGTATACATAATCACTCCGTCTCGTCCGTCGGAACCCCGCACAGGAAGACGGACTCGCGGCTGTCGGACCTTTGCGCGGAGGCGGGGACCTGGGCCAGCGTCCGGCCGTCCGGCCCGATGAGCCACGCCCCGCCCGCCCAGCCTGCGTTCGCGTCGGGTGCCGGCGAGGGAACGTCGGTGCCATAGAGCCCGGCCTGGTTGACGAGCGCGGCGTGGACCTTGAGGCGGGCGATCCAGCCGCCCGACGGCATCGGCGCCTCGGGGCCGTCGGGGGTCGTCTTCGCCGGCACCATCGCGCCATCCCACGGCCCGCCCCACTTCGCGCGAAACCGGTACCAGCCGGCCGTCGTCCCGCCCGTCGTGGTGCAGTGCAGCGCGTAGATCAGCCTCGCCCCGGCGTCGGCCAGCGCCCGGAGGTTGGCGAAGTCCGAGCCGTCCGCGCGGGTGACGATCCCCGTCTTCACGCCGGCGACGTCGAACACGTTGCGGTCGGTGCCCGGCTCGACGACGCCCTTCTCCTTCGTGAGCCAGATCTTGTGGTGCCAGCCGGCGACGGCGCCGTCGGGGCCGACGACGAACTGGGTGTTCCAGCGCTTTCCGACGGCGTCGCGCTCGGCGATCCCCGCGCCGATCCAGACCTTCTTTTCGGCGGCCGTCGTCGCGAGGGCCTTCACCTCGGGGCCGTCGAGGCTCAGCCAGGCCGTGTTCGCGCTGAAGCGGTAGCCGCTGAGCGACATCCCGGGAAACCCGATGAACCCGGCGCCCTTTGCGGCGGCGCGGTCGACAAACTCGAGATGGCGCTTCAGATTCGCCTCGAGGTGGCCCTTGTTGACCGTCGCGTCGGAGCCGTCCGTGTAGAGGGACTTCAGGGAAACGAGGGCGACGACGAGGGGGCGGGGGGGCGGGTCGGCGGCGCGCACGGGGGCCGCGCAGGAGAGCACCAGGAGGGGCGCGACGGCGGCGGCTCGATTCACGACGATTGGACTCACGTGAGTATTCAACGCCGAGATGCACCGGAACGCGCCGAGTCCACCGCGTCAGGGCAATCCCGTATGGCTTCGGCGCATCACGGCGCTCTCGGCGGTTCAGTCCGCCTTCCTCACGAATTTCAAGGCCCGCTTCCCCTTGATGTCGCAGGTGTAGAGGCTTCCCGTCGCGTCGAACGCCACGCCGTGCAGCCAGTTCACCTCCCCCAGCCGCTCCTTCCCGTCCTGCCCCTTCGGCATGGCGAACCGGTCGAGCACCTTGCCGGAGGTATCGAACTTGACGACGACCTGGTCGACCGGCGGCAGGAACGGCATGCCCTTCTCGGGGCGCGGCATGACCGACGACCCGCACGCCCAGATCTCGTCCTGCTCCGTGATGAGCAGATGCCACGGCACCATCACGTTCTCCCACGACGCGAGGTGCCTGCCGTCGGCGTCGAAGACCTGGACGCGGGCGTTGCTCCGGTCGGCGACGTAGAGGAGGCCCTTGGCGTCCATCACGATGGAGTGGGGCAGGTCGAACTCGCCCGGTCCCGTCCCGCGCTCGCGCTTCCCCCAGGCCTTCACGAACCGGCCGTCCTGGTCGAAATGCACGACGCGGTTGTTGCCGTAGCCGTCGGTGACGAAGACGCCGCCGTCGGGGGCGACGACCAGGTCGGTGGGCTTGTCGAGGTGGGTCTCGTCGCACCCGGCCTGGCCGGGCGTCCCCAGGGTCTTGAGGAGCTTCCCCTCCGGGGTGAGCTGCATCACGACGTGCTTGCCGATGTCGGCGAGCCAGACGTTTCCCCCGCGGTCGAAGCGAAGGCCGTGTGCGATCTTGACGTGGTCGCCGCCCCAGGCGCGGACGAATTTCCCGGCGGCGTCGTAGACCTGGACCGGAGGCTGGGCCCGGGTAAAGACCCAGACGAGGCCGGCCACGTCGATGGCGATGCCGGGCGTCTCTCCCCATTTCGCCTCCGCGGGGCGCTGCGGCCAGGCGGGATCGACGACATACCGCGGGACGGGAGAATCCCCGGCCCGAGCCGGGGCGGGGAGGGCGGCAAGCAGGGCGAGGAGGCCGGCCGGGGCGGAAAGGCGCATGGGCTGCTCCGGATGGGGGTGCCGCTAGCCCCATCATGCCTCCCGGCCGGGATCGCGGCCACGAAAAACGGCGGCCCCGTCCCGTCCGGGCCCGCCTTCGGCGTCCCCGAAACGGAACGGGCGGCCCCGAAGGGCCGCCCGGAAGGCGCGGTCGATGGCCGGCAGGACGGCGTGCGGACCGTCCTATCCCAGGCACTCCCACCCGATCCCGGTCTTCTTCAGCGCGTACCCGAACTCCTTGAGGTAGTCGCCGTAGCAGAACTCCCAGTGGAAGCCCGGCATGTTGAGCGCGATCGCCTCGTCCGGGACCTTGTAGGCGACGTCCACCTGGTCGCGGCAGATGGGGAGGAAGGGGGCGTCGGCGATCTCGCCGCGGAAGCCGACCCAGCGCTTGAAGCCGAAGTCGGGGATGATGTTGGTGCAGACGGTCCCCCTCCTCATCTCGACCTTCGGCGCGGCGCCGTAGTCCGACTCGAAGTGCGTCACGATCCGCACGTCCTCCGCGTTCCGCCCGTCCATCCGGCGCGGCCCCGAGCAGTGGGCGACGGTGACCACGCCGTGGTGGGGGTAGGTGGGGTCGTTGAGGAACTGGGGCTTGTTGGAGATGGCCGTGAGGAGCACGCCCGAGGGGATGACCACGAAGTCGGACTCGCAGAAGGCGAGGTAGCCGGCGTCGTTGAGGAGGGAGAGGGTCAGGCAGGCCGTCGTCTCCGCGATCGGCATGATCGTGCCCATGCAGCTGTTGATGGTGATGGCATGCGTCCCGGCCTTTTCCATCAGCACGCGGAAGACCTGCTCGAGGAGGAAGGCGTTCTCGACGAAGGCCTTCTCCGTCTCGAGCCGCACGCCGGGGGCCCGGAGATAGGCTGCCGCGCGGTCCTTCGCGGACTGGACGGCCCGGGCATCCCCCCGGGCGGCGACCAGGAGCGTCTTGAGATCGGGATAGGCGACGTTCTGGATGTCGAACTTGAACTTCTCGACGGCATGCTCGGGAGCGGGCTTGTCGATCTTGCTCCACCCGCCGGCGCCGCCGACGGCGAGGATCTTCAGGCCGAGCGTGTTCTTGAGGCCCGTGAGCGCGCGGAAGCGCCACGTCAGGTCGTCGCGGGAGTCGACCACCACGTCCCCGTTGTCCACGCCCTTCACGGCCAGCTGATCGCCGTGCTGGTGGAGGTAGCGGGGGCTGATGATCTCGTACCAGAGGGAGACGGGACCGGAGCGGTGGCGGAGGAAGAAGATCACGGGCTTGCCCGTCTTCACGATCGCGTCGAAGAGGTTCTGTCCGCCGCCCGCGGCGTAGATCACGACCGCGTCGGCCCGGGCGAGGTCGGCGAGGTTGGCGACCTCGTTGGGGCTGCGGGCGATGGAGACGGGAAGGACCTCCATCGGGAAGTCGGCGGCGGCCTTGATCGTGTCGAGCTCGCCGCGGATCCGGGCGACCTCCTGCTCGGCGGCCTCGGCGGTGTGGATCCCGCCCCAGTTCCTCCAGCTGGTCTTCTCCCGGCGACGGGGGATATCGTGGGTGAGGACGGCCTTCACGACCAGCGGCTTGCGGGGCGGGGCGGCGGGGGCGTCGGCCTGTCCGGCCACCTGGGCCGCCGTGCAGCCGGCGATCGACAGGGCGCCGGCCGCGGCGCCGCTCGTGGCCAGGAAGCCGCGCCGGGTCAGGCCCGCGGGCTTCGCCGGGCAGCCGCAGCAGCGATGAAGGGGATTCCGTCCGTTCGTGCTCATCGTCCCGCCCTCCCAAAACAGGGGTTCCGAATCAGCGTCGGTCGGCGATCGTCCGCGGCTTCCGCGTCGTCTCGTCGCGCCCCGCCTCCGGCCGCTCCCACCCGAGCCGTCGCGAGACGCGGTCGGCCTGGGCGAGCGCCTGGCGGGCCAGCTCCGGGAAGCGCGACTCCGGGATGCGCATGGACGGCCCCGTGACGACGAGGGCGGCGACGCAGCCGCCCCGCCGGTCGAAGACGGGGGCGCCGACGCAGCGGATCCCCTCCACGCACTCGGCGCGGTCGAGGGCATAGCCCCGGCGGCGGACGGCCTCCAGCTCCCGTCGGAGGGCGTCGCGCGAGACGATTGTCCGGGGGGTGCGCCGGGCGAGCGGGAGCCGCGCCAGGAGGCGCTTCCGCTCCGCGTCCGGCAGCCAGGCCAGGAGCGCCTTGCCGCCGGCCGCATCGTGGAGGGTGAATCGCGTGCCGGGGTCGACGGTCATGCGGACGGGGTGGCGGGAGGCGGCGACGTCGAGGACGACGCCCTCGGCGCCGAGGCGGACGTTGAGCTGGGCCATCTCGCCGGTGGCGTCGCGGAGGTCGCGGACGGCGTCGCGGGCGGCCTCGAGGAGGTCCTCCTCGCAGGCGGTGGCGCTGCCGAGGGCGAGGAGCTTGGGGGCGAGGGCGAAGGTGCGGTCGACGGCGTCGCGGTCGAGGTAGCCGCGGTCGGCGAGGACCTGGAGGACGCGGCCGAGGCTGTTGCGGGGGGCGCCGAGGGCGTCGGCGAGGTCGGCCGCGCGCATCGGGGCGCGGCGGCGGGCGAGGAGCTCGAGGACGGCGAGGCCGCGCTCGAGGGCGGGGGCGCCCCCCCCGTTCGCAGGCGGCGTCGCGGCAGCCGGGCGGCGGGACATAATACCTCTAATGGAATCGATTCCTATTGTGGAATTATAGCGCGCCGCCGGGGGATGTCAAGCGCGGAACGGGGCGCGCGAACCGGGGGGAACGGCTCCGGGGGACACCCTCCCGGCCGCTCCGACTACCGGGCGGCCGGAACGTGCCAGAGCGACTCCCAGTACCGCCGCTCGACGGCGTAGGGGTCGATCGGGTCGGCCGGGCCGAGGGCCGCGGGCAGGACGCCGTACCGCTTCATCTCGCGGACCCAAGCCTCGATCGGCCGGAACCCGGGCATGTCGAAGCGCTTCGCCGCGTCGAGGAACCGCTTCGCCCGCTCGCAGTAGGCGAGGATCGCCCGGTAGTCCGGGTCCTCCCGGCCCGCGAAGACATCCGTCCCTTCCCCCGCCCCGGGCTTCCGGCAGCTCCCGTAGCCGCCCGCAGCGGGCGCGAGCGGCGCCCGCAGCATCAGCGACTGCTCCGGCCGGGTGAGGTTGTACCGGACGTGGCCGCCGAACGCGTGGACGGAGGCGGAGAACGGCAGCTCGCGCCCCTTCCCGTGGCAGCCGACACAGCGCTTCTGCAGGACCCCGGCCAGCGCCCGGGTCTCCGGCCACCCCTCGTCCTGCCGCACCAGTTTGTTCTCGTGGTAGCTCCCGAGCATCCCGCTGTAGACGGCGGCGTAGGTGCCGGGGTAGGCCGCGCCGCTCTCGATCCAGAGGCGGACCGTCTTCTTCTCGAGCGGCGAGACGCGGGCGCCGTAGTGCGCGCCGTCGAGCTTCTTCATCAGCGGGCTGGCGGAGCTGCCGATGGCCCGCGGGGGATAGTTGCTCTGCGCCCGGTTGCGCCCGTCGGCCACCTGGCCGCGGGCGATCAGGTGGAAATAGCCGAACGAGTACATCGGCCCGCGGTCGCCGGAGAGGACCACGCCGCCGGCCCGGGGCCCCTCCTCCGGTTTCGTCGCCCCCGCCGGCCGGTCCCCGTCGTGGCACCGGACGCAGTGCCGGTCGAGGATCGGCTGGACGTCGCGCGGGAAGTCGAGAACGTCGGGGACGTCGCGGATCGGCTCGATCCGGCTGGGCGGGCGTCGCATCGCCTGCAGGTCCGCCCCCGTCGAGACCAGCGGCGCCTGGGCCCGGTGCTCGTGACAGCCGACGCAGGAGAGCGTCTCCCCCGGCTGGACCGTCGTGAAGCTCTGCATCCGCTTGACCGAGAGGTCCTGCTCGTCCAGGGCCACGAAAAAGAGGCTGCGGAGGGCGGGGACCTCGAAGTAGGCGGAGCCGTCGGGCTCGACGGGGACCGTCCCGAGGATGCGCTCGAGGATGAACGTCCCGCCGAGGCTGACCGGCTCCATGCCGCCCGAGAAGTGGATCGGCTCGGGGAGGGTCTCCAGCACGAGCAGCTTCCGGACCTCCCCGGGCCTCACGCCGGCCATGGTGCGGCCGAAGTAGATGTCCGCGAGGGCGTACCGCCCGGTCGCCTCCTCCGGGACGACGCGGGACGGGATCCGGTCTTCGCGCGGGCGCGGGGCGAGGGGGCGCGGCTCGTGGGCGTGGAGGCCGGCCCGGGCGTCCTCCGGCGGGAGCCGGAAGACCTCCTGCGTTTTCCCGGCGCCGTCCATCAGCAGGAGGGACTGCCCCGCCGCGACGAGAAAGGCGTCCTCCGAGAAGGCCCAGGGGTCCCGGAAGTGCGCGGCGGGGTTCACGGTCCGGGCGAATCCCTTGTGGTCGGGCCCGCCGTCGGGGCTGACGACCGTGAGGATCCCGTCGTGCTCCTTGCGGCCGTGGCCGGGGGAAAAGATCGAGACGACCCGGTTCGTCCCGGGGATCGGCTTCGCGTCGATCATGACGATCCCGGGATGGAGGTTGCCGTAGTAGACCGCCTGGTTCGTCCCGTCCGGGTTGCTCGTCCAGAGATGGTGGTAGTGGACCTGGCTGCGGTCGACGTACTCCCAGCGCATGTAGAGGATGCGCCCGTCGGGGAGGGGCCAGGGCGTGTTGTCGTGGTCGTTGTTGCTGGAGATCGGCCGGACGTTGGAGCCGTCCGCGTCGCACCGGTAGAGGACGCCGACCTGGGTGAGCCAGCAGTTGACCCAGCGCTTGCAACGGGTGGAGACGAAGACGATGCCGCCGTCGGCGACGTAGGTCGGCTCGTAGTCGTCGTAGAGACCGTCGGTCAGCTGCTTGAGCCCGGTGCCGTCGACGTTGATCTCGTGGAGGTGGTAGGGATCGGTACCGCCTTTGCGGTAGGAAAAAAGGATCTTTTTCCCGTCGTAGTGGACCTGGGGATCGCGGACGCCGCCCTTCGGGTCGTCGAGCAGGCAGGTGAGCTTTTTCGTCCGGAGGTTCAGGCGGTAGAGCTTGCCGCCGATGCCGTAGGCCTTGCGGTCGGCGCTGTCGGCGTAATAGCCGATGTTGGCGTACCAGTGGCCGTCGTAGTTGAGGCCGCGGGCGGCGAAGACGACCTCCTCGGAGCCGGCCAGGGGGCCGGCGAGGAATCGATCGAGGAGGCCGGGATCGACGCGGAGGTCCTGCTTCGGCTTGGGCCGCGGAGGGGCGGGGGACGGCGCCGGTTTCGGGGCCGGCGTCGCGACGGACGGGGCGGCCCCGGCGGTCGGCGCGGGGAGGGAGATCAGCGGGCAGGCGAGGGCGAGGATCGCGAGGCGGAGCCGTGTCTGGCGCATGGTCGCCTCCCTCCGGCCGTCCGGCCGCTACTATACCTTGCGCCCCCGTCCAAGTCACCCGCCATCGTCCGGTCTGCGGCAACGCGGAGGTCCCGCGCGCGCGGGGCTGGACCGCCGCCGCGCTTCCTTATATATATGTCCCATCGGAATGCACGCGGTCCGGCGGCCGCACCGGTCGCGCGCCGGCTCCCCTTCCCGCGGAGGCCCGCATGAAGCCGTTCACGTTCCACAACCCGACGAAGATCGTCTTCGGCGAGGGGACCGTCGACCAGGTCGGCGACGAGATCAAGCCCCTCGGCAAGAAGGCCCTTTTCGTATACGGCCGGTCGAGCATCAAGACGAACGGCCTGTACGACCGCGTCGTGGCCGCCTTGACGAAGGCGGGCATCGCCTGGATCGAGCATCCCGGGGTGCAGTCCAACCCCGTCCTTTCTCACGTCCGGCGCGGCATCGCCCTGGCCCGGGAAAGCGGGATCGACTTCCTCCTCGCCGTCGGCGGGGGGAGCGTCATCGACGCGTCCAAGGCGATCGCGGCCGGAACGACCGCGACGACGGACGTCTGGTCCTTCTACGACGGGACGGTGAAGGTCGAGCGGGCGCTGCCGCTGGCGACGGTCCTGACCCTCCCCGCCACGGGCTCGGAGATGAACGGCGGGACGGTGATCACGAACGAGGCGACGCAGGACAAGTTCGGGTTCGGCGCCCCGCCCCTCTTTCCGCGGGTCTCGATCCTCGACCCCGCCGTGACGCGCTCGCTGCCGCGATCGCAGACGGCGTACGGGACGGCGGACGCGGTCACGCACCTGCTGGAGGGGTACTTCACTCACGACGCGGGGTGGGTGCCGCTGCAGGAGCGGTACGCGGAGGGGGTGATCCGCAGCCTGATGGAGTCGGCGGAGCGGGTGCTGGAGGATCCGCAGGACCTGGAGGCGCGGGCCGTCCAGATGTGGGGGGCGACTTTGGCGTGGAACACGCTCGCCCCCTGCGGCCTGGGGCCCTTCACGATCCCGAACCACATGCTGGAGCACCCGATCAGCGCCATCCACGACATCGCGCACGGCGCGGGGCTCTCGATCGTCCTGCCGGCCTGGATGGCCTTCACGGCGGCGCGGAAGGGCCCCGGGCGGTTCGCCCGCTTCGCGCGCGCCGTGATGGGGGCGACGGCCTCGGACGACGCGGCGGCGGCAGAGGCGGGGACGGCGCGCCTGAAGGCCTGGTTCGACCAGGCGGGGACGCCGACGTCGTTCGGCGCGGCGGGAATCGCGAATCCCGACCTCGACCGCCTGTCGGAGCTGGCGCTGAAGCTGTGCGCCCTCTGGCAGATCCCGGGCTACACGAAGGCCGATCTGGTCGCGATCTACCGGAGCTGCCGGTAGGCAGCCCGTTCCAAACCCGGGGGCACGCCATGTCCGATCTCCAAACCGCCATCCTCCTCGCGGCCAATGCCCATCACGGGCAGACCCGCAAGAACGGGTTGCCGTACCTGCTGCACCCCTTCCGGGTGATGCTGCGGATGGCCACGGACGAGGAGCGGATCGTGGCGATCCTGCACGACGTGATCGAGGACACGCCGGTGACGCGGGACGACCTGCGGGCGAAGGGCTTCTCCGCGCGGGTCGTCGAGGCGGTCGGTCTGCTGACGAAGGGCGATGGCGCCGCCTACGACGCCTACCTCGACCGCATCGCCGCCCACCCCCTGGCCCGCCGGGTCAAGATCGCGGACCTGGAGGACAACATGAACCTGGCGGAGATCCCGTCGGTCACCGAGAAGGATCTCGCCCGCATGGCCAAGTACCACGGGGCGCTGAAGCGGCTGAAGGCGGCCGGGGAGGAGGCCCCGTGAGCGACGACCGGCGGGACTTCGACGCGGAGGCGGCGTCCTGGGACGACAACCCCGCGGGGCGCACGTCGCGCCCGCTCGCGCGTCCGCCGATCGCGCGTATGCACCGGGCGTGCCGACGCACTGTAAATGGCAGAAACTTCGGTCCCCTCCGGGGGTTCTGAAGAAGGCCGTTTGCCGTGCCCGTGCGATCCGACAGGTCGGGCCGTCCGCCCGCCACCCCGTGAAGACCGGCAACCTGCAGACGACGTCAATCCCGGACCGGCACACGCCGGTCGGGGGCGGCCTTCCGAACCGGAGGGCTGAGGACGCCGCCCGGTCGGTCTCCCCGCCCCTCGCCTTCCTTCCCGAGCGCGGGCCCCCCGGATCGCTCCGGCACGACGATGTGGCTGTTCACGCAACCAATCCCCGCAGGCCCGGAGCCCGCGGCCCAACGACCGGAGCCCAGACATGAAGGTCGCAGTCATGGCGTGCGCGCTGGCGGCGTTCGTCTTCGGGGGGACGCTCGCCGGGTTCTCCCAGGACGCCCCCGCCGATCAGAAGTCCCCGGAGCTCGTCACCGCGGAAAAGATCCTCGCGCTCTTCGATGCCGACGGCGACGGGAAGATCGACGCCAAGGAGGTGGGGAAGGTCATCAAGAAGCACGACAAGGACGGGGACGGCCTGCTGTCGGCGCAGGAGATCGAGGAGGCGCTGAAGGCCGGGGGAGGCAAGAAGAAGGGCGGCGGCAAGAAGAAGAAGGAGCAGGGGCAGGCCGCGCCGGCGGAGAAGCCGAACGAGTAGCGGACCGGACGGGCGCGACATCGGGGGCGGAGGGCCGGCGGGCCCTCCGCCCCCGTTTTGTTTGCGGGCCGCGGTCCGGGATCCGACCCGGATGCCGGCGTCACAGCTCCCAGCCCGCCCGGTAGTCGCGGGTCAGGTGCCGGTTCGCGCCGGCGTCATTGGTGATCTTCAGGGCGGCGCTGTCGAAGAGGACCTTCTTCCCCGCCCGCAGGGCCACGGTGCCGAGGTTGACGGTGTCCGTGATCGGGCCTGTGCTAAGGAAGCTTCCCGGCGAGGGCTGCCCCTTGAAGGCCATCAGCAGCCCGTTGCTCCCGGGGCGCTCCCCGAGCGGCAGCGGCTCGTTCTTCCCCCGCGTGAAGAGCCGCGGGTTCCGTCCCAGGAAGTCCGCCAGGATCGCTCCGGCATCCCCGACGAACAGGATCCCCTCGCGGTCCATCCCGACGCCCTGCGACTCCAGGATCTCGGGCAGTCGCGGCTTCATGCCGCCGTCGTACCAGAAAAGCTCGACGGCGGGCCGGTCGCCCTTCGCCGCGAACTGGAACCGCAAGGCGCAGGCGGCCGGATAGGCGAAATCATTGACGACCGGCCGGCTGACGCCGTCCACGATCGCGCAGGTGTGCGTCGCCCAGGCCTGGGCGCTGAGCGGGGCGTCCAGCTCCAGCGCGGTGAAGACCGGCCAGAGGCTGTAGATCCCCATGTCGGCCATGGATCCGCCGCCGAAGTCGTACCAGCCGCGGAAGACGGTGTGCGTGTAGCGCGGGTGGTAGGGGCGGTCGAGGGCGGGGCCGAGCCACAGGCTCCAGTCGAATCCTTTCGGCACGGGCGGACGGTCCGCGGGGATCTCCGTGTACTGGGGCCAGACCGGCCGGTTCGTCCAGTTGTGGATCTCCCGGAGCGCGCCGATGGCGCCCGCCCGGATCTGCTGGGCGATCAGCCCGTTGGCCGCCCCCGAGCCGTAGGCCTGCAGGTGCGTCTGGCCGGCCGCCTGGCGGGCCGTCTCGAGGACCCGTCGCCCCTCGGCCAGCCGGTTCGCGATGGGCTTGTGCATGGCGACGTGCTTGCCCTTCTTCAGGGCGGCGACGGCGACGGTCGCGTGCAGGTGGTCGGGCGTCATGATCTTCACGGCGTCCACGTCCCGCGCCGTCTCCAGCAGCTCGCGGAAGTCGGCGTAGGTCGCGACCCCCTTGAATCGGTCGGCGTCGCGCTTCGTCGCGTAGTAGGTCTCGACGACCTCGCGTCCCACCTCGCGCCCGGCGGGCGCCCCCGTCTCGCCCGCGCGCCACCCGGGGTGGCCGAGGAGCGTGCGGATGCAGTGGAGGAGGCTTCCCTTGCCCCATTCGACGTAGTCGCTGCTGTCCGTGTTCGGGTCGCAGACGGCGACGATCTGCAGCTCGGGGGCGGCGAGCAGGACCCCGAGCTCGTGGAAGCCCTGGGTGCCCATCCCGATGTGGGCCACGGTGACCTTGTCGTTCGGGGCCACCCGCCCCGGTCCGCCCAGGACGTGCCGGGGGACGATCGCGGCGGCGCCGGAGGCCGCCGTGCCGGCGAGGAAGTCGCGGCGATTCATCGTCTGCCTCCTGATTCGAGGGCCGTCGATCCCTAGGGACCCCATTCCCGCTTGACCTTCCGGAACTCCCGCGGCGGCAGCCCCGTCTCCCGCTTGAACGCCCGGGAGAGGTGGAAGGCGTCCTGGAAGCCGAACGCCTCGGCCAGGTTCTCCAGCTTGGCGTCCGACCGCTGCAGTGCCAGCTGGACCCGCTCGATCCGCTTCCGGACCACGTACTTCCAGGGGGAGAGGCCGAAGGTCTTCGTGAAGAGCGTCGAGAAATGGGACTTCTCATAACTGGCGATCCGGGCCAGGTCGGCGACGGAGATCCGCCGCCCCAGGTTCTCGTCGATGTGCCGCAGCACCGGCAGGAACCGCCGGATCCCCTCCTGCCGGGCCGTGAGCGGGGCCTCCGGCTTCCGGAAGAAAGGCGCGATCAGCTGCAGCAGGATCCCCGTCCCCTCCAGCTGGTCCGCGGGCCGCCCGCTCTTCGCCGCCTCCAGCAGCCGCCCCATCCGCCGCTCCAGGCGCTTCCGGTCCTCCGGCACCCGCTCGACGTCGTACGGCAGGTAGTCGAAGAGGTCGACGAAGCCGAAGAGGGTGGCGGCGAAATGCATCCACCAAATCTGCATGTCCTCGGTGCACCCGTATGCGAAATCGCCGCGGGGCGGCACGAGGTAGACGCGGCCCGGCACGAGACGGACGTCCCGGCCGTACGGCCGGATGAACCCGCCGCCGCGCTTCACGTAATAGATCCGTCCGTACGGGCGGTTGTCCCCCTCCCGGCGCCAGTACGCGGGCGTCAGGTTCGAGACCCGCGACTCCAGCATCTGGACCTCGACGTGCGCGAGGTATTCGTCCATATCCAAGGATTATACATGCGAATCCCCGTTTTGGCCATTCCCTGCCGGCGGCCGATGCGCTAGGCTTGGACGACGGACCGGCAGCCACCCTCCCATTCCCCCGGAAGACCCGATGACCGGAAAAGAGCGCATCCTCACGGCCCTGCGGCGCGGGACACCCGACCGCGTCCCCACCTTCGAGTGGTTCCTCGACGCCTCCGTCTGCCGGGCGCTGGCCGGCACGGCGGACCCCGTCGACGCCGCCTGCGCCCTCGACCTCGACGGGATCAACGTCCGGCCCGACTACAGCCGGCGGCCCGTCGACAAGACCACGTTCGTGGACGAGTGGGGCGTGACGCGGGCGGAGACAGGCGACTGCATCCCGTGCGTGACGGAGAGCCCGCTGAAGGAGGACACCCGCCCCGAGGACGTCGGCTTCCCCGACCCGGAGGCGCCGCACCGCTTCGCGACGCTCGAGCGGGCCCTCCGCGCCGCCGGCGGCCGCCGCGCCGTCGTCCTCAACCTCCGCGACGGCTTCTCCGACATGCGCGACCTGCTCGGCTACGAGACGGCGCTGATGCAGCTCGCGCTCGCCCCCGCGACCTTCGCGGCGACCCTCGACCGCGTCGTCGAGTACAACCTCGCCCTGGCCCGCGTCGCCGTCCGCCGCTACGGGATCGGGATCGTCGCCACGACGGACGACGTGGCCAACGGGAAGGGGCTCCTCGTCTCCCCGGCCATGTACTTCGACGCCATCGCCCCCGCCTTCCGGCGGGTCGTGCGGGGCTACAAGGATCTCGGCTGTCTCGTCGTCAAGCACTCCGACGGGGACGTCCGGCCGCTGGTCGACTTCTGGGTCGCGTGCGGCATCGACTGCCTGGACCCGATCGATCCGCGCGGCGGCATGGACCTGGGCGCGATGAAGGTGGCCTACGGGGACCGGATCTGCCTGAAGGGGAACGTCGACTGCGCGGGCGTCCTGCAGGACGGGACGGAGGCGGAGGTGGCGGCGGCCGTCCGGGAGTGCCTCCGGCAGGGCGGCCCTTCCGGCTTCATCCTCTCGTCGAGCAACACGATCCACCGGGGGGTCAAGCCGGGGAACTACCGGGCGATGCTGGAGACGCTCCGGCGGGAGGGGGGCCGCGACGCGCGCGAAGACGTGGCCGCCGCGCCGATCACGAAAGGCATGAAGGCCTCCTGACCGCGAAGGACACGACGCGCGCGAAGGCGGCGCGAGGTTGAACCGCCAGGGCGCCCCGATTGAAAGGCCCGCCATGGACACCGCGCTCGGCATGGGACTGCTGCTGCTCGGCGCGATCTGCGGCGGGTGCTTCGGGCTGCCCTCCAAGTTCGCCGGGAAGGACACGCCCTGGGAGACGCTCTGGGGGCCGTTTTTCCTCTTCGTGACCGTGCTCATCCCCACCGCGGTCTTCCCGCTGATCGCGGACGGGCTCTTCGCCACCTGCGCGGCGGCAGACTGGGCGGCGGTGGCGGGCCCCGTCCTTTTCGGCTTCCTCTGGGGCCTCGGCTCGATGGCGCTCGGGCTCAGCTTCGCCTTCATCGGCCTCTCGCTCGCCTACGCCATCAACTACGGCGCCCAGATCGCCACCGGCGGCCTGGGGCCCCTGCTGATCCACAATCCCGACCAGCTCTTCACCCCGCACGGCGCCGTCATCACCGCCGGCGTCGCCGTCTGCCTCGTCGGGGTCGTGGTCTGCGGGCGCGCGGCCCTGCTGAAGGAGGCAAGCCAGAAGGCGGGGCGGGCGCCCGATACCGCCGAGTCCTCCCGCGGCAGGCCGAGCCTGGGGAAGGGACTCGCGATCGCGCTGGCCTCGGGCATCCTCTGTGCCTGCTTCGGCATCGCGGCCAGTTTCGGCGACGACGTGGCCGCGGCATCGAAAGCGGCGTTCGACACCGGCTGGCGGTCCGCCTTCGTGGTCTGCGCCCTGATCCTCTGGGGCGGGACGCTCTCCGCCTGCGGGTACTGCGTCTACAAGCTCTGCGCGAACCGCACGTGGGGCTCGTTCCGGAGGCCGGGGATCGGGCGGGTCCTCGTCTTGGCGCTCCTCATGGCGTCGCTGCACGACGGCGCCCTCCTCTGTTTCCTCGTCGGCGCCCCGATGCTCGGAGCGCTCGGCGTCGCGGTCGGCTACGCCGTCTTCATGTCCTTCGCCATCATCGTCGGGAACGTCAACGGCTTCCTGACCGGCGAGTGGAAGGGCGCCAGCCGGCGGAGCGTGGCCTGGATCGCCGCCGGCATCCTCGTCCTCGTCGCCGGCGTGAGCGTCCTGACGACGGGCAACTACCTGCACGGAAAGGCGCAGGCGGAGGCGAAGAAATAACCGCCAAGGCACCAAGTCAAGACGCCCGGACGGGATGATCTTGGCGGACTCCTTGGCGTCATGGCGTTGTTGCGGCCTTCTCCGTCCTATCGGGGAGCACGCGATGGACTGCCTGGCGGCCATCGACCTCGGCTCGACCAGCCTGAAGGCGGGGATCTTCGACGCCGGCGGGCGCCCCCTCGCCGTCGCCGGCCGCCCCACCGAGCAGGTCCGGCCCGACCCCGCGCACCCCGACTGGGTCGTCTGGGATCCCGAGCAGATCTGGGGCGGCGCCGCCGACGCCTGCCGCGAGGCCGTCGCCCGCCTCGACGACCCGAGGCGCATCCGCGCCGTCGCCGTCACCGGCATGGGCATGGACGGCGTCCCGGTCGACGCGGGCGGGAACGTCCTCTACCCCTTCATCAGCTGGCACGACCCCCGCACCGTCCCGCAGGCCGCGTGGTGGCGGAAGACGGTGGGGGCGGAGAAGACCTTCGCGGTCGCCGGCCTCCCGGTCTGGCACTTCGAGGCCGTCATGCGCATCCTCTGGATGCGCGAGCACGAGCCGGCGATCCTCGCCCGGACGGCCACGTGGCTCCTCATCGAGGACTTCCTCAACTTCCGCCTCTGCGGCGCGCGCGCCACCGACTACAGCATGGCCTCCTGTTTCCTGCTCCTCGACCAGCGGCGGCGGGACTGGTCGGAGGAGCTCCTGGCCGCGGCAAAGGTCCCGAAGGCCCTCCTGCCGGCGCTGAAGCCGAGCGGGACGCGCCTCGGCGCGGTCTCCGCCGCGGCCGCCGCGCGGACCGGCCTCCCGGAGGGGACGCCCGTCGTCCTCGGCGGCCAGGACCACCTCTGCGGCACGCTCCCCGTCGGCGCGCATCGCCCCGGCACGGTCATGAACGTGATCGGCACCTGGGACAACCTTGTCACGGCGGTCGCCGAGCCGGTCCTCACCCCCGCGGTCCGCGACGCGTCGGTCTGCATGCAGGCCCACGTCGCCCCCGGCGTCCATGCCGCCTGGTGCGGCACGATGGCCGGCGAGTGCCTCGACTGGTTCCGGCGCCTCACGGGGGCGGCGGAGGGGGACGGCGACGCGGCGCGCGCGGACGCCCCGCCCGGCGCCGGCGGCCTCCTCTTCCTCCCGCACCTCGCGGGCGCCGCCTGCCCCGTCGCCGACGCCGACGCCCGGGGCGCCTTCAGCGGGATCGGCGCCGCCACGACGCGCGACGACCTCCTCCAGGCGGTCGTCGAGGGGATCAACTTCCAGTTCCGCGACATCCTCGAGGCCCTGCAGGCCGGCCTCGGCGTCCGCTTCGCCCGCGTCGCCGCCGGCGGCGGCGGGGCGAAGAACGCCTTCTGGGTCCAGAACCGGGCCGACGTGACGGGCCTCCCCGTCGACGTCCCGGAGGTTGCCGACGCCACGCTCCTCGGCGCGGCGATGCTGGCCGGCGTCGGCGTCGGGGTCTACCGGGACCTGGACGAGGCGCAGCGCCGCGTGGCGGGCCCCGTCCGGACGGTCGCGCCGCGCCCGGAGCGGACGGCGGCGTACGCCGGGGCCTTCGCGCGCTACCAGCGGCTCTACCCGGCACTCGCGGCCGCCCGGGGCGGAATACAGTAGAAATAGGACCCGGTCGCCACAATAATGGTATTTCCTGAAGCGACCGACCGCGGAATCGACGCCCCCCGCGGCCCGGAAGGAGGAACCCGATGAGACCGATCACCTGTCTCCGGCGCGCCGTCGTCGTGGGGCTCGCCTTCGGGCTCCTCGCCGGGACCGTCGCGCTCCTCGCCCCGCGCGGCACGGAGGCCGACAGCCGCACGGCCTCCACCGCCTACGTCAAGAGCGACACGTGGCTGGAGACCATGACGGCCACGCGCGAGCGGTTCCTCCGGTCGCCGGAAGGGAAGGCGGCGAAGGCAACGGTGGAGGGGGTCCCCCCGTGGGACAGCGGCCCGGTCCGCGGCGACGGCCCGGCGGTGCGCGTCTCGCTCGACGTCACGGGCCTGAAGAGCCTCTGCCTCCGCGCCGAGACCCTCGAGGGGACCGCCAACTGCAACATCTGGGGCGAGCCGACGCTCGTCGGGACGGACGGCCGGAAGACCCGACTGACGGCCCTCAGGCCCGTCTCCGTGCGCGTCGGCTGGGGCCAGCTCCTCGTCGACAAGAACTGGCAGGACCACCCGCTCCGCGTCGGCGACAAGACGTTCGCGTTCGGGATCTGGGTCCACTCGACGAGCGAGGTGCGGTACGCGCTCGACGGGACCTACGCGCGCTTCGAGGCCTGGTGCGGGGAAGACCGGGACCGCGCCAACGGCTCGGTCCGGTTCCAGGTGACGACCGGCGAGACGCCGCCGCCGCCCGCGCATTGGGAGGCGCTCCTCCGCGACTTCCCCGACGAGGCGGCTTGGCTGCAGGAGGACGCGGGGGCGGCCGGCTCGCTCGCATGGTTCGCGAACCGGACCGACGCCCGGCCGTTCACCCGGGTCCCGTTCAAGCCGGCGAGGA